>NZ_JBEZKL010000065.1:0-40556 GCF_040704695.1 Streptomyces sp. NPDC048411 | reverse complement strand
GGCTCGCCCCGATACGCCCAGTATCGGGGCGACCCTCCGCCTTGCGATCGCACGCACCAGACGCCGCCAGGCCCGCCCTACGGGCGGACGACGCTACTTTCGACACACGCCCTAGTGCCGGGAGGGGCACTAGCCGCGCTCCGGGGGCCTCTTCTCGTCCTCCCGGGTGAACACCTGCACCAGCCACGACGAGAACGAACCCGTCACGGCCCCCAGCAGCGCCAGACCGCAGACCATCAGCCCCACCGCGATGGTCCTGCCGCTCGGCGTGACCGGCGCGACGTCCCCGTATCCGACCGTGGTGAGCGTCGCGCACGCCCACCACGCCGCGTCGCCGAACGTCCGGATCGTGGCGCCCGGAGCCACGCGCTCCTGGTCGTACACGGCGAGCGCGGCCGAGAACCCGAGCAGCAGGGCGGTCATACCGGCGTAGCTGATCACCCGGGCGTACAGGCTCAGCCGCGGCCGCTCCCGCTGCCGCTGGACCGCTGTGTAGACCCGGATCAGACGCAACGGCCTCAGCAGCGGGAGCACCAGCACCACTGTGTCCAGCCAGTGGGTATGGAGGTAACGCAGACCCTGGCCGCTGAGCCGGATCCGTACGGCATAGTCCGCCGCGAAGAGGAGCCAGGTGCCGACGACCAGGGCCATGCCGAGGTCACGCCACGGCTGGGTGTGGTCGGGAACGAGGACGCGGACCGCGTACCCGAGGAGGAAGAACAGCGACGCGACGAAGAGCGGCACCTCCGTGCGCTGCTCCCAGCGCCTGAACCGGAGAGGGGCGGAGGAGTCCGAGGGCTGGTCGCTCATGGCCTCAGGATCGTCGCCCGGCGGTGGGGGGCGGCCCCGGCGACACGCTCCGCAGGAGTGAAGCAATATGCTGATCTGCATGACGACTGAGCCGGAGCAGCAGATCGGAGTGGGAACGCCCGACGCGTTCCAGCGCCTGTGGACGCCCCACCGGATGGCGTACATCCAGGGTGAGAACAAGCCGACCGGCCCCGAGGCCGGCGACGGCTGTCCGTTCTGTGCGATCCCGGCGAAGTCGGACGAGGACGGGCTCATCGTGGCGCGCGGCGAGAAGGTCTATGCCGTGCTGAACCTGTATCCGTACAACGGCGGACATCTGATGGTGGTGCCGTACCGGCACGTCGCCGACTACACGGAGCTGGACGGTCAGGAGACGCTGGAGCTGGCCGACTTCACCAAGCGGGCGATGACGGCGCTGCGGGCGGCCTCGGGGGCGCACGGTTTCAATATCGGGATGAATCAGGGGACGGTGGCGGGCGCCGGCATTGCTGCGCATCTGCATCAGCACCTGGTGCCGCGCTGGGGCGGTGACACCAACTTCATGCCGGTCGTCGGTCACACGAAGGTGCTGCCGCAGCTGCTCGCCGATACCCGGAAGATGCTGGCCGACGCCTGGCCCGCGGTCTGAGCCGAGCGGTACGAGCACGAGGCGCCCGGGATGTCCCGGGCGCCTCGTCCGTCTGCCCTACGCGTCGTACAGGTCGGCCTTCTTGGGGATCGGGTCCTGCACCAGTCCGCTGAGGATCATGGACCGGTTGTCGAAGCGCTCCGTGTCGACACCGTTCTCGTCCAGGACACGCATGGCCGCACTGTGCACGGCACGCAGGACGGGCGTGGCGGCGCGCATCGCGTCGTCCGCCATGAAGCGGTGGCGCCACGGCTTCTCCGCCCAGGCGTGGCGCAGGCCGAACGGCTCCGGGAGGGTGATCTTGCCGCCCAGGTAGTCGAGGAGCGGCGGGTACCAGGTGAAGGGGGCGCGCAGGGCCAGGCGGACGACCTCCTTGGACTCCACCAGCGGGAGAGTGATCTTGCGGGTCTCCCAGAATCTGACGGTCTTGTTGACCGTCTTCGTCTTGGCCTCGGGCTTGCTCGTGAAGAGCGAGTGGACGGGGCCGAGGGCGTGCCCGGTGACCTCGATCCGAAGCGTCTCGTGGAGCACCGTGACGGTGATCATCATGGTGATGACCAGCTGGCCGTCCCAGAGGGTGAACTGGACACCCAGGTAGTGGCGGTCGCCGCTGCCGAACTGCTGGTGGTTGCAGATGCGCTGTATCTCGTGCGGCTTGATCTGGAAGGTGGAGACGTCCTCGCCCTCCGGACGGGAGACCGAGTCGGCGTTCTCACCGACGGGCGAGACGATCCAGTGGGTGACCGAGGGCGTGGTGAATCCGCCGGTGTGCAGCGGTCCGCGTTCCAGCTGCTTGAGCTGGTCGTGGATGACGCGAATCAGGTCCCAGCTGCGGAACTGGTGGAATTCCTTGCCGGGTTCCTTGGGGACGAGCTCCTCGGCGAGCTGCCAGCTGCCCCAGCGGGTACCCATGCCGAGGATGCCCTTGGGACCGGCATAGAAGACGGAGTTGGACTGCTGTTCGGCGGACAGCTTCTCCAGGCCCTGGCGCAGCGCCTCGCGGGCGGTCTCGTTGGGATTCTTCGGTACGGCCTCGGGGATCTTGGCGATGACCCCGCCGCCGGAGAGCAGCCCCTCCCAGCGGGCGCGCATGTCCTTGGCGGAGGTCTCGGCGATCCGTTTGGCGATCAGCCAGCCGATGACGGGGGCGACGATCATCGCGCGCAGGTACAGCGCGAGGAGACCGCCGACCGGCAGTTTGATCAGGAAGATCAGGGCCACGATGCCGATGACGGGGAGCAGGGCGATGCCGAGGGCGCTGAGGGCCTTGTCCTTGGTGGAGCCCAGGCCGTCGCGGAGGCGGAACGCGAGGACCCACAGGAGCAGTCCGGGCAGGAAGAGGAAGCCGAAGAGCGCGGTCACCAGGGTCAGTTTGGTGTCCCGTGCCTTGCGGAGCCGGGTCGCGGACAGACAGTGCTCGACGACGGTCTGCGGATCGGTGCCGAAGGACTGGATGAGGGCCTTGCGGGCGCCGCCCAGCATGCGCTCCTGGACGGCGCGGGAGAATGCCTCGCCGAGGTTGGGAGTGAAGTACTTGCTCTTGAAGAGCTTGGACCGGCCTTCCTCGACCTTGGACTTGTGCCACTCGCTGTCGGCCTTGAGGATCTCTTCCACCGGGCTGTCGCGGTACGCGGCGGAGGCGAGGGCGTTCGTCGCCACCGCCTGTCCGGCCGCCCCCTGGAGCGGGATCTGCGCTCCGGGAGAGAAATCGAATCCGTCGTTGGCCACTGTCGCCCCCACTTGCCGCCAAGGAACCGCTCTTGCGGCTGTTTCCCAACTGCCGTGCCCGGCACACCTTCTGAGCTGGGACCACAGCGTATCGTCCGGATCGGAGCTCCGTCCGCCCTTGTGGACAAGGGCGGACGGAGCCGTTGGCTACACACTGTTTGTGGTGTTTTCCTGCTGTTCGCGGAAGCGGTCGGCGAGCTGCGGTGGCATCGGTTCGTGCCGGGCGTACGACCGGTCGAACCGGCCGGTGCCGTGCGACAGGGAGCGCAGGTCGATCGCGTACCGGCCGATCTCCAGCTCAGGCACCTCGGCCCGCACGAGCGTGCGCCCCGCCCCTGACTGCTCGGTGCCGACCACCCGGCCGCGCCGCCCCGACAGATCGCTCATGACCGGTCCCACGTAGTCGTCGGGGACGAGGACCTGGACCTCGGAGACAGGTTCGAGGAGCTGGATCCGGGTCTCCGCGGCCGCTTCCCGAAGGGCCAGTGCGCCCGCCGCCTGGAACGCCGCGTCGGACGAGTCCACGGAGTGGGCCTTTCCGTCCCGCAGGGTGATCCTCACGTCGACGAGGGGGTGGCCGGCCGCCACTCCGCGGGCGGCCTGGGCGCGTATCCCCTTCTCCACGGACGGGATGAACTGGCGGGGTACGGCTCCGCCGACCACCTTGTCGACGAATTCGATACCCGAACCGGGTGGCAGCGGCTCCACCTCGATCTCGCAGATGGCGTACTGGCCGTGGCCGCCGGACTGTTTGACGTGCCGTCCGCGGCCGGTCGACGGGCCGGCGAACGTCTCGCGCAGGGACACCTTGTGGGAGACGGTGTCCACCTGTACCCCGTACCGGGAACGCAGCCGGTCCAGTGCCACGTCCTGATGGGCCTCGCCGAGGCACCACAGAACCACCTGATGGGTGTCCTGGTTCTGTTCGAGGCGCATCGTCGGGTCCTCGGCGACGAGCCGTGCGAGCCCCTGGGAGAGCTTGTCCTCGTCCGCCTTGCTGTGGGCCTCGATGGCCAGCGGCAGCAGCGGGTCGGGCATGGACCAGGGCTCCACCAGCAGCGGATCCTCCGGAGCGGAGAGGGTGTCCCCGGTCTCGGCGCCGCCCAGTTTGGCGACGCAGGCCAGGTCCCCGGCGATGCAGCTGGTCAGGGCGCGCTGCTGCTTGCCGAACGGGGCGGACAGCGCGCCGACGCGGACATCTGCCTCGTGGAAGGGACGGGGTTCGTGGCCGGGGTCGGTGAGTCCGTGGCCGAGGACGTGGACCGTTTCGTCGGGCCGCAGCGTGCCGGAAAAGACGCGGACCAGGGAGACACGGCCGACGTACGGGTCGGAGGCCGTCTTGACGACTTCGGCGACCAGCGGTCCGTCGGGGTCGCAGGACGGGGCGGGGCGGAGGGCGCCGCCCGGCGTGGTGACAGCGGGCAGCGGGTGCTCCAGCGGGGTCGGGAAGCCCCCGGTGATCAGATCCAGCAGTTCGACCGTACCGATGCCCTGGCGGCCGTCCTCGCCGGCGGGCGCCGCCGTGAGGACGGGGTGGAAGGCGTCGCGGGCGACAGCGCGCTCCAAGTCGTCGATCAGGGACTTGATGTCGATGTCCTCGCCGCCGAGGTACCGGTCCATCAGGGTCTCGTCCTCGCTCTCGGCGATGATCCCTTCGATCAGCCGGTTACGGGCGTCCTGGAGCGGTACGTGCTGGTCGTCGGCGGGCGGAGTCTCTTTCCGTTCGCCGGAGGAGTAGTCGAAGATGCGCTGTGTGAGCAATCCGGTGAGCCCGGTCAGCGGGGCGTGCCCGTCCGGGCCCTCGGGCCCGAGCACGGGCAGATAGAGCGGCAGTACGGCGTCGGGGTCGTCGCCCCCGAAGATCTCGCCGCAGACGCGGGTCATCTCGTCGAAGGACGTGCGGGCGGTGTCGAGGTGGGTGACGACGATGGCGCGCGGCATGCCGACGGCGGCGCACTCCTCCCACACGGCGCGGGTGGTGCCCGCCACGGCGTCGGCCTCCTGGGCCGCCGAGACAACGAAAAGGGCCGCGTCCGCTGCTCGCAGACCGGCCCTGAGTTCCCCGACGAAGTCGGCGTATCCGGGGGTGTCCAACAGATTGATCTTGTACCCGCCCCATTCGACGGGGACCAGGGAGAGTTGTACGGAGCGTTGCTGGCGGTGTTCGATCTCGTCGTAGTCGGAGACCGTGCCGCCGTCCTCGACCCGGCCGGCCCGGTTGACTGCTCCGGCGGTCTGCGCGAGGGCTTCGACGAGGGTGGTCTTGCCCGATCCGCTGTGGCCGACCAGCACCACGTTCCGTATGGAGGAGGGCCGGTCGGCCGTTGCTGCTCTGCCGGCGGCCCCGGTGTGTGCATGTGCCTTGTCGCCCATGATGTGCCTCCCGGTGGGGGTGCGCTGTGCGGGGAGATTGCTGGCGAGGTGAGGGGAGAAGGAGGGCGCGGGCGCGAGGAGCCGCCGCGGCGGCTACGACGACGCTCGCGGTAATTCGAGCTTTCCACTCCGGTCAGGCTGCGTCCATACGTCGGACGCCGACGCACGAGCACGGACGCCCGGACAGTGGACGCGTCCGACTGGTGACTACGATGGGCCAGCCGGTGGCCGAAGGGGCCGCGCGGCCCACCGACCCTCGGGAAGGCCATGCTGAACAAGTACGCGCGTGCATTTTTTACGCGTGTCCTCACACCGTTCGCCGCGCTGCTGCTCCGTCTCGGCGTGAGCCCTGACGCGGTCACGCTCATCGGTACGGCCGGAGTGGTGGCAGGTGCGCTGGTCTTCTTCCCCATGGGGGAGTTCTTCTGGGGCACGATCGTCATCACGATCTTCGTCTTCTCCGACCTCGTCGACGGCAATATGGCCCGGCAGGCCGGCATCTCCAGCCGCTGGGGCGCCTTCCTGGACTCGACCCTGGACCGGGTCGCCGACGGAGCGATCTTCGGCGGGTTCGCGCTCTGGTACGCGGGCAACGGCGACGACAACATGATGTGCGCGGTGGCGATCTTCTGCCTGGCCAGCGGCCAGGTGGTCTCCTACACGAAGGCCCGGGGCGAGTCGATCGGGCTGCCGGTCGCGGTCAACGGTCTGGTGGAGCGGGCGGAGCGGCTGGTCATCTCGCTGGTGGCGGCCGGGCTCGCCGGGCTCCACACGTTCGGTGTGCCTGGGGTCGACATTCTGCTGCCGATCGCTCTGTGGATCGTCGCCGTGGGCAGCCTGGTGACGCTGGTGCAGCGGGTGGTGACCGTGCGCCGCGAGTCCGCGGAGGCCGACGCGGCAGCCACGGCGGACCGGGGGAGCGAGGCGACGAAGTGAGCGGCGCCGGGCGGGAACCGAGGACCGGGCTGAAGGATCGGCTGACCGACTGGCTGTACGGGCTCGGCTGGGGCGCGGTCAAGAAGCTCCCGGAGCCGGTTGCCCAGGCGCTCTTCCGTACCCTCGCCGACCAGGTCTGGAAGCGGCGCGGCAAGAGCGTGCTGCGGCTGGAGTCGAACCTGGCCAGGGTGGTGCCGGATGCGAGTCCGGCCCGGCTCGCCGCACTGTCCAAGGCCGGGATGCGCTCGTACATGCGCTACTGGATGGAGTCGTTCCGGCTGCCCACCTGGAGCCCCGAGCGGATCAAAGCCGGCATAGACGTCACGGACGTCCACCGGCTGACCGGGGGCCTGGAAGCCGGGCGCGGTGTGATCCTTGCGCTGCCGCACCTGGGGAACTGGGACCTGGCGGGAGCCTGGGTCACCACCGATCTGAAGGTGCCGTTCACCACGGTCGCCGAGCGGCTGAAGCCCGAGTCGCTGTACGACCGGTTCGTCGCCTACCGCGAGGGGCTCGGCATGGAGGTCCTGCCGCACACCGGCGGGTCGGCCTTCGGCACCCTGGCACGGCGGCTGAGGGACGGCGGACTGGTCTGCCTGGTCGCCGACCGCGACCTCTCCGCCTCCGGCGTCGAGGTGCAGCTCTTCGGTGACACGGCACGGATGCCCGCCGGACCCGCGCTGCTGGCCCAGCAGACCGGCGCGCTGCTGCTGCCCGTGACGCTCCGGTACGACGCGACCCCCGTGATGAAGGCCCGGATCCACCCGGCCGTCGAGGTGCCTGAGTCAGGTACGCGCACGGAGAAGACGTCTGTGATGACGCAGGCGCTGGCCGATGCCTTCGCCGCCGGAATCGCCGAGCACCCGGAGGACTGGCACATGCTGCAGCGGCTCTGGCTCGCCGACCTCGAACACCGTGGGGAGCAGCCATGAAGATCGGCATCGTCTGCCCGTACTCCTGGGACGTACCGGGCGGCGTCCAGTTCCACATCCGCGACCTGGCCGAACACCTGATCGGCCTGGGCCACCAGGTGTCGGTGCTGGCCCCCGCCGACGACGAGACGCCGCTGCCGCCGTACGTGGTGTCGGCGGGCCGGGCCGTGCCCGTCCCGTACAACGGCTCCGTCGCCCGGCTGAATTTCGGCTTCCTGTCCGCGGCGCGGGTGCGCCGCTGGCTGCACGACGGCACCTTCGATGTGATCCACATCCATGAGCCGACCTCGCCGTCACTCGGCCTGCTCACCTGCTGGGCCGCGCAGGGACCGATCGTCGCCACGTTCCACACCTCCAATCCGCGGTCCCGCGCGATGATCGCCGCGTACCCGATCCTGCAGCCCGCGCTGGAGAAGATCAGTGCGCGCATCGCGGTGAGCGAGTACGCGCGCCGGACTTTGGTCGAGCACCTCGGCGGCGACGCGGTCGTCATCCCGAACGGGGTCGATGTCGGCTTCTTCGACAAGGCCGAGCCCAAGGCCGAGTGGCAGGGCGGGACGATCGGCTTCATCGGGCGTATCGACGAGCCCCGCAAGGGCCTGCCCGTCCTGATGCGGGCGCTGCCCGCCATCCTCGCCGCACGCCCGGAGGCCAGGCTGCTGGTGGCGGGGCGCGGCGACGAGGAGGAGGCGGTCGCCTCACTGCCCGAGGCGATGCGCGAGCGCGTCGAATTCCTCGGCATGGTGAGCGACGAGGACAAGGCGCGGCTGCTGCGCAGTGTCGATGTGTATGTCGCGCCGAATACGGGTGGCGAGAGCTTCGGGATCATCCTGGTCGAGGCGATGTCGGCGGGCGCGCCGGTCCTCGCCAGCGATCTGGACGCGTTCGCCCAGGTACTGGACCTGGGTGCGGCGGGCGAACTGTTCGCCAACGAGGACGCGGAGGCGCTGGCGTCGGCGGCGATCCGGTTGCTCGGTGACCCGGAGCGGCGCGCGGAGCTGAGCGACCGTGGCCGGGCGCATGTGCGACGGTTCGACTGGTCGACGGTGGGGGCGGACATCCTCGCGGTGTACGAGACGGTGACGGACGGGGCCGCGTCGGTGGCGACGGACGAACGTACGGGACTGCGGGCCCGGTTCGGGCTGGCCCGGGACTGAGGCGGGCCCGGGCGCTCCCCTCGCGGGGCACGATGGCCTGGTCGGAACCCCGTCGTCCGCGGCCCAGGACCGAGCGGAAGAACGCTGTTACGCGGCGTGGGCACCGTCCTTCGCCCGGCCGCCGGGGCCGCGCACGCGGTGTCCTTCATCAGCCCGTTCACGGTTTCCTGATCACCGGTACCTGGCAGGACCGTCTCGCTGACGGGCCGCTCGGCGGGATCGGCTGAGGGACGGGCCTCGGAACCCCGCTCCCGGTGGCGGGCGTCGGCACCATCGGCAACGCGAGGCCCCGGTTCCCGGCCCGGTGTCCCGCGTTGCCGCGGGCCGGAGGGCGGGACAGGGCGCCCTCGACGGTAGCCTTGCGGCCCGTGATCGAAACCCTCATCTGGATCGCCGTCGCGCTCGTCGCGATCGGCCTGTACCTCAGCTGGACCGCCGGACGGTTGGACCGGCTGCACACGCGGATCGATGCCGCCCGCGCCGCCCTCGACGCCCAACTGCTGCGCCGCGCCTCGGTCACCCAGGAACTGGCCACGTCCGGTGTCCTCGACCCGGCCGCGTCCATCGTGCTGTACGAGGCCGCGCACGCCGCCCGGCAGTCCGAGGAGGAACAGCGTGAGGTGGCGGAGAGCGAGCTCAGCACCGCGCTGCGGGCGGTGTTCGGCGAGACGGCGCAGGTGGAGGCGGTGAAGGAGATTCCCGGCGGTGAGGAGGCGGCGTCCGAACTGGCCGCGGCCGTGCGCCGGGTGCCGATGGCGCGGCGGTTCCACAACGACGCGGTGCGCGCGGCGCGGGCGCTGCGCCGCCACCGCACGGTGCGCTGGTTCCGGCTGGCCGGGCACGCACCGTTCCCGCTGGCCTTCGAGATGGACGACGAGCCGCCTGTGGCCCTGGCGGACCGCCCGGTCAGCTGACCGGGACGCGGCGCCGCCGCCCACCCCGTACGGGGCCGTACGAGGCGGTACGCGGCCGTACACGGCCAAAACGATCCACCGGCCTCTTATTGGCCCTTGTCGTGGACTGGTCCCGGAGAGTTTGCTCTGCAGTGCATCACCCAGCACTTTCAGCATCTTTTTCTCCGAGTGAGGTCGATCCGTGTCCACGCTTCCCAGCACCCCGCAGTCCGCCGACTCCCCGGCTACCGGCACCGCCCGCGTGAAGCGCGGCATGGCCGAGCAGCTCAAGGGCGGCGTGATCATGGACGTCGTCAACGCCGAGCAGGCGAAGATCGCCGAGGACGCGGGCGCCGTGGCCGTCATGGCCCTGGAGCGGGTGCCCGCCGACATCCGCAAGGACGGCGGCGTGGCCCGGATGTCCGACCCGAACATGATCGAAGAGATCATCGAGGCCGTCTCCATCCCGGTGATGGCGAAGTCCCGCATCGGCCACTTCGTCGAGGCGCAGGTCCTGCAGTCCCTCGGTGTCGACTACATCGACGAGTCCGAGGTCCTCACCCCGGCCGACGAGGTCAACCACAGCGACAAGTTCGCCTTCACCACGCCGTTCGTCTGCGGCGCCACCAACCTGGGCGAGGCGCTGCGCCGCATCGCCGAGGGCGCGGCCATGATCCGCTCCAAGGGCGAGGCCGGCACCGGCAACGTCGTCGAGGCGGTCCGCCACCTGCGCCAGATCAAGAACGAGATCGCCCGGCTGCGCGGCTACGACAACAACGAGCTGTACGCCGCCGCCAAGGAGCTCCGCGCCCCGTACGAGCTGGTCAAGGAGGTCGCCGAGCTCGGCAAGCTGCCCGTCGTGCTGTTCTCCGCCGGTGGCGTCGCCACCCCGGCCGACGCCGCGCTGATGCGCCAGCTCGGCGCCGAGGGCGTCTTCGTCGGCTCCGGCATCTTCAAGTCCGGCGACCCGGCCAAGCGCGCCGCCGCCATCGTGAAGGCCACCACCTTCTACGACGACCCGAAGATCATCGCGGACGCCTCCCGCAACCTGGGCGAGGCCATGGTCGGCATCAACTGCGACACCCTGCCCGAGGCCGAGCGCTACGCCAACCGCGGCTGGTAGTCACAGATGAGCGACACCCCTGTGATCGGAGTCCTGGCTCTCCAGGGCGACGTACGGGAGCACCTGATCGCCCTGGCCTCGGCAGACGCCCTGGCCAGGCCGGTCCGGCGCCCCGAAGAGCTCGCCGAGGTCGACGGTCTCGTCATACCCGGCGGCGAATCCACCACGATGTCCAAGCTCGCCACCCTGTTCGGCATGCTGGAACCTCTGCGCGAGCGGGTCCGCGCCGGCATGCCGGTCTACGGCACGTGCGCCGGAATGATCCTGCTGGCCGACAAGATCCTCGACCCTCGCTCGGGCCAGGAGACCGTCGGCGGCATCGACATGATCGTGCGTCGTAACGCCTTCGGGCGGCAGAACGAGTCCTTCGAGGCCGCCGTCGAGGTCGCCGGGATCGAGGGCGGCCCGGTCGAGGGCGTCTTCATCCGCGCCCCCTGGGTGGAATCGGTCGGCGCCCGGGCCGAGGTGATCGCCGAGCACGGCGGCCATATTGTCGCCGTACGTCAGGAAAACGCCCTGGCGACGTCATTCCACCCGGAGCTGACCGGTGACCACCGGGTTCACGCACTCTTCGTCGACATGGTGCGCGCCAAGGGGTGAACGGATCCCGGTAGGATCTCCGTTGTTCATTTCTACTGGCGACGCGTTGTAAGGAGCTGGCGATGTCCGGCCACTCTAAGTGGGCTACCACCAAGCACAAGAAGGCCGTGATTGATGCCAAGCGCGGCAAGCTCTTCGCCAAGCTGATCAAGAACATCGAGGTCGCGGCCCGCACCGGCGGCGTGGACCCCGAGGGCAACCCGACCCTCGTCGATGCGATCCAGAAGGCGAAGAAGAGCTCCGTCCCGAACAAGAACATCGACTCCGCGGTCAAGCGCGGTGGCGGTCTCGAAGCGGGCGGCGTCGATTACCAGACCATCATGTACGAGGGTTACGGCCCGAACGGTGTCGCGGTGCTCATCGAGTGCCTCACCGACAACCGCAACCGTGCCGCCTCCGACGTGCGTGTCGCGATGACCCGCAACGGCGGCTCGATGGCCGACCCGGGTTCGGTCTCGTACCTCTTCAACCGCAAGGGCGTCATCATCGTCCCCAAGGGCGCGCTCACCGAGGACGACGTCCTCGGTGCGGTGCTCGACGCGGGCGCCGAGGAGGTCAATGACCTCGGTGAGTCCTACGAGGTCGTCAGCGAGGCCACCGACATGGTCGCGGTCCGTACCGCGCTTCAAGAGGCCGGTATCGACTACGACTCGGCCGAGGCCAACTTCCTGCCCACCATGCAGGTCGACCTGGACGAAGAGGGCGCGCGCAAGATCTTCAAGTTGATCGACGCGCTGGAGGACAGCGACGACGTGCAGAACGTCTTCGCCAACTTCGACGTCTCGGACGAAGTCATGGAGAAGGTCGACGCCTGAGACGGCGGGCGACGCATCGCCGCGTGAGCGGGGATGCCCCGGAGACGGGCAGCGTCCGGCCGCTGTACAGGGCACTCTCCGCGCGGGCGGAGCCGACGGGCCGACGGGGACACACCCCGTCGGCCCGTCGCATTGTCAGTGCGAGCCGATAGCCTGCGGGAACAGTTGACCGATCGGCGGAGGGGGCGCTTCATGCGGGTGCTGGGCGTGGACCCGGGACTGACCCGGTGCGGCGTCGGCGTCGTCGAAGGAGTGGCGGGCCGCCCCCTGACGATGCTCGGGGTCGGCGTCGTCCGCACCTCCGCCGATGCCGATCTGGGCCACCGGCTGGTCGCGATCGAGCGCGGTATCGAGGAGTGGCTCGACGAGCACCGCCCCGAATTCGTCGCCGTGGAGCGGGTGTTCAGCCAGCACAACGTCCGTACGGTGATGGGCACCGCCCAGGCCAGTGCGGTCGCCATGCTCTGCGCGTCCCGCCGCGGCATCCCCGTCGCCCTGCACACTCCCAGCGAGGTCAAGGCCGCCGTCACCGGCAGCGGCCGCGCCGACAAGGCGCAGGTCGGAGCGATGGTCACCCGGCTGCTTCGGCTCGACGCACCGCCGAAGCCCGCCGACGCCGCCGACGCCCTGGCCCTCGCCATCTGTCACATCTGGCGGGGACCGGCCGTCAACCGCCTCCAGCAGGCGCACGCGGCCGCCGCCCGTGGCCCCCGCGTTTCCCGTACACCCGCAGTTCCCGTCCGGAAGGTCCCCCGATGATCGCCTTCGTCAGCGGCCCCGTCGCCGCACTCGCCCCGACCACGGCCGTGATCGAGGTCGGCGGCATCGGCATGGCCGTCCAGTGCAGCCCCCACACGCTCGCCGACCTGCGGATCGGCCAGGAGGCCAGGCTGGCCACCTCCCTCGTCGTACGGGAGGACTCGCTCACCCTCTACGGCTTCGCCGACGACGACCAGCGGCAGGTCTTCGAGCTGCTCCAGACCGCCAGCGGCGTCGGCCCCCGGCTCGCCCAGGCGATGCTCGCCGTGCACAGTCCTGACGCCCTGCGCCTTGCCGTCTCCACCGGTGACGAGAAGGCCCTCACCGCCGTCCCCGGCATCGGCAAGAAGGGCGCGCAGAAACTCCTCCTCGAACTGAAGGACAGACTGGGCGAGCCCGTCGGCGCCCACATCGGCCACCAGGGTGTCGGCACCGCCGTCACCTCTTCGTGGCGCGACCAGCTGCAGGCCGCCCTGATCGGCCTCGGATACGCGACCCGTGAGGCCGACGAGGCGGTCACCGCTGTCGCCCCGCAGGCCGAGGCCGCGCTCGCGGAGGGCGCCCAGCCGCCCGTACCGCAGCTGCTGCGGGCCGCTCTGCAGACCCTCAACCGCGCACGCTGACCGCACGCCGGCCGGACGCGACACCCCCGACGCCCGGGCACCGCACGGCCCGGCACCGAAACACCCGAGGCGGGACTGACCGAATGAACTGGGACGACACCGGACCCGACACCGACGAGCGCCTCGTCGACGCCGGCGCGGACGGCGAGGACACGGCGGTCGAAGCCGCCCTGCGGCCGAAGGACCTCGACGAATTCGTCGGCCAGGAGAAGGTGCGCGAACAGCTCGACCTGGTCCTGAAGGCCGCCCTGGCCCGCGGCGCCACCGCCGACCACGTCCTGCTCTCCGGCGCCCCCGGCCTCGGCAAGACCACCCTCTCCATGATCATCGCTGCCGAGATGGGCGCCCCGATCCGGATCACCTCGGGCCCCGCCATCCAGCACGCGGGCGACCTCGCCGCGATCCTCTCCTCCCTCCAGGAGGGCGAGGTCCTCTTCCTCGACGAGATTCACCGCATGTCACGGCCCGCCGAAGAGATGCTCTACATGGCGATGGAGGACTTCCGCGTCGACGTCATCGTCGGCAAGGGTCCCGGCGCCACCGCCATCCCGTTGGAACTGCCGCCCTTCACCCTTGTCGGCGCGACCACCCGGGCCGGACTCCTGCCGCCCCCGCTGCGCGACCGCTTCGGCTTCACCGGACACATGGAGTTCTACGCCCCCGCCGAACTGGAACGCGTCATCCACCGCTCCGCCCGCCTCCTCGACGTCGCGATAGACGCCGAGGGCGCAGCCGAGATCGCCGGGCGCTCCCGCGGCACGCCCCGTATCGCCAACCGGCTGCTGCGCCGCGTCCGCGACTATGCCCAGGTCAAGGCTGACGGCCGGATCGACCGCGGCGTCGCCTCCGCCGCCCTCGGGGTGTACGAGGTCGACGGGCGGGGCCTCGACCGCCTGGACCGGGCGGTGCTCGGCGCGCTCCTGAAGCTCTTCGGCGGCGGACCGGTCGGTCTGTCCACTCTCGCGGTTGCCGTGGGGGAGGAACGCGAGACGGTCGAGGAGGTCGCGGAGCCCTTCCTGGTACGGGAAGGACTCCTGGCCAGGACGCCGCGGGGCCGGGTCGCCACCCCCGCGGCCTGGGCACATCTCGGTCTCGTCCCCCCTCAGCACGGCGGAAAGGGACAACAGGGTCTGTTCGGGGCGTGATGCGTCACAGGTTCACTCGGACTGGAACCAGGGTGCGATGCTGGGCGTTGTTCCATCGATGCGGACTCGCTTAGACTCCGCCGATGCCGCCCGTACGGGGCGGTGTACCCACCCCCGTAGATCAGGCCGCATTCCAGCGCGGTCGTGCGAAGGAAAATCGTCCCGTGAATCCCGTGACTCTCCTCCCCTTCATCGTGCTCATCGGGGCCATGTTCCTGATGACCCGGTCCGCCAAGAAGAAGCAGGCCGCCGCCGCGCAGATGCGCGACGAGATGCAGCCCGGCACCGGCGTTCGGACGATCGGGGGCATGTACGCCACCGTCAAGGAGCTTCACGACGACACGGTTCTCCTCGAGGTCGCGCCCGGCGTCCACGCCATCTACGCCAAGAACGCCATCGGTGCCGTCCTGGACGACGCGGAGTACAACCGCATCGTCCACGGTGACGACGAGATCGACG
Source organism: Streptomyces sp. NPDC048411 (assembly GCF_040704695.1). Taxonomy (NCBI): domain Bacteria; kingdom Bacillati; phylum Actinomycetota; class Actinomycetes; order Kitasatosporales; family Streptomycetaceae; genus Streptomyces; species Streptomyces sp. NPDC048411. The sequence continues at coordinate 25,575 of NZ_JBEZKL010000065.1, read as the reverse complement.
GCGCGGTCGTGCCGGACGACGCGTCCTCGCTGACCGAGCACGTCGAGGCCGACACGGACGTCGACACCGACGCGGACGACGCGGACGATGCCAAAATCGACCTGGGCAAGAAGGCCGAGGCCGACGACGTCGAGCCGAAGGACGCCAAGGCCGACGAGAAGTCCGAGGGCAAGGCCGACGGCGAGGCCGACGCGAAGTAATTCACGACCCGGGGATGCCATGAGCCCACCAGCGTCCGGCATCCCCGGGACCGTGCGATCTTCTGCGGGGGCAGGTCCCCACAACACTTCGTGGCCGCCCGTGCGCACAGCCGGCGCGGGGCGGTTGGACAGGGAGAAACGAGAAGGTGGCAGCACCGAAGAAGGGCCGAGGGCCGTCCGGCGGTCAGGGCAGGCCGGGGCGCGCCCTGGCTCTGATCCTGATCGCCATGGTCGCGCTCACCGGCGGGATGTTCTTGTCCGGTCACACCACGCCACGGCTGGGTATCGACCTGGCGGGCGGCACGTCGATCACGCTCAAGGCGCAGAGCCAGCCCGGTAAGCCGGACGCGATCAACCAGACCAACATGGACACCGCGGTCAGCATCATCGAACGCCGTGTCAATGGTCTGGGTGTCTCCGAGGCCGAGGTCCAGACCGAGGGCCGGGACAACATCATCGTCAACATCCCCAAGGGAACGAACTCGAAGCAGGCCCGGGAACAGGTCGGTACGACCGCCCAGCTCTACTTCCGGCCCGTGCTCGCCGTCACCGACGGCAAGGCGACGCCCACCGGCACCGCCAGCCCCTCGGCCTCCGGCTCGCCGAAGCCGAGCGCGTCGCCCAGCAGCAAGGAGACGGCCTCCGGATCCAAGGCCACTCCCTCGGCGAGCGCCACCACCCAGGGCCGTGCGGTCACCGGTGCGCTGACGAAGGACACGTCGCCCAGCCCCAGCGCCTCCGGCACGCCGAAGGCGTCCGCGAGCCCGTCGGCCTCGGTCGACCCGGCCGCCGCCGAGCTGCAGCAGAAGTTCGCGGCGCTGGACTGCTCCACCAAGGCCAGCCGCGCGAAGGCCGGTGCCAACGTCAAGCCCACCGACACCACGGTCGCGTGCAGCTCCGAGGGCGACGCCAAGTACGTCCTCGGCCCGGCCGCGGTCTCCGGTACGGACGTGGACAGCGCCAAGGCCGCGATCGACCAGCAGCGCGGCATGTGGATCGTGCAGATGGACTTCACCGACAAGGGCTCGAAGAAGTTCCAGCAGATCACCTCGAAGCTGTCCACGCAGCAGCCGCCGATGAACCAGTTCGCCATCGCGCTCGACGGCGAGGTCGTCTCCGCGCCCCAGGTGAACGAGACGCTCAGCGGCAGCGCCGAGATCTCCGGCAGCTTCACCCAGCAGTCCGCCCAGGACCTGGCGAACGTGCTGTCCTACGGTGCGCTCCCGCTGTCCTTCCACGAGGACACGGTCACCACGGTCACTGCGGCGCTCGGCAGTGAGCAGCTCCAGGCGGGTCTGATCGCCGGTGCGATCGGTCTGGCCCTGGTCGTCATCTACCTGGTGGTCTACTACCGCGGTCTGTCGCTCATTGCACTCCTGAGCCTTACGGCCTCCGGGATACTGACCTACACGCTCATGGCGCTGCTCGGCCCGGGCATCGGCTTCGCGCTGAACCTCCCCGCGGTCTGTGGTGCCATCGTGGCGATCGGTATCACCGCGGACTCGTTCATCGTGTACTTCGAACGCATCCGGGACGAGATCCGCGAGGGCCGCACCCTGCGTCCGGCCGTCGAGCGTGCCTGGCCGCGCGCCCGTCGCACCATCCTGGTCTCCGACTTCGTGTCGTTCCTCGCCGCGGCGGTGCTCTTCGTCGTCACCGTCGGCAAGGTCAAGGGCTTCGCCTTCACGCTGGGTCTCACCACCCTGCTCGACGTGGTCGTGGTGTTCCTCTTCACCAAGCCCGTCATGACGTTGTTGGCCCGTACGAAGTTCTTCTCCAGCGGTCACCCGTGGTCCGGCCTGGACCCGAGGCGGCTCGGCGCCAAGCCGCCGCTGCGCCGCTCGCGCCGTGTCAACGCCCCCACCGACCCGAAGGAGGCGTGAGATGTCGCGACTCGGCAATCTCGGCGCCCGGCTCTACCGCGGCGAGGTCGGTTACGACTTCATCGGCAAGCGCAAGATCTGGTACGGCATCTCGATCCTGATCACCATCACGGCCGTCGTCGCCCTGGCGGTCAGCGGACTCAACATGGGGATCGAGTTCAAGGGCGGCGCGGTCTTCACCACCCCGTCGACCAGTGCCACGGTTGCCCAGGCGGAGGAATCCGCGGTTTCCGCCTCCGGCCACCAGGCGATCGTCCAGAAGCTCGGCAACGGCGGTCTGCGCATTCAGGTCAGCGAAGTCGACCTGGCGAAGTCCGACGCGGTCAAGGCGCAACTCGCCAAGGACCTCAAGGTCCCCGAGGAGAAGATCAACGCCGACCTGGTCGGCCCCAGCTGGGGTGAGCAGATCGCCAAAAAGGCCTGGACCGGCCTCGGCGTCTTCATGGTCCTCGTGGTGATCTACCTGGCCATCGCGTTCGAGTGGCGCATGGCCATCGCGGCCCTGGTCGCGCTGATTCACGACATCACGATCACGGTCGGGGTCTATGCCCTGGTCGGCTTCGAGGTCACCCCGGGTACCGTGATCGGTCTGCTGACCATCCTCGGTTACTCCCTGTACGACACGGTCGTCGTCTTCGACAGCCTCAAGGAGGGCACGAAGGGGATCACCAAGCAGACCCGCTGGACGTACAGCGAGATCGCCAACCAATCGATCAACGGCACGCTGATCCGCTCCATCAACACCACGGTCGTGGCGCTGCTGCCGGTCGCCGGTCTGCTGTTCATCGGTGGCGGTGTCCTCGGTGCCGGCATGCTGAACGACATCTCGCTGTCCCTGTTCGTCGGCCTCGCCGCCGGCGCTTACTCCTCGATCTTCATCGCCACCCCGCTGGTCGCCGACCTCAAGGAACGCGACCCGCAGATGAAGGCCCTGAAGAAGCGGATCCTCGCCAAGCGCGCGGCAGCCGCCGCCAAGGGCGAGTCCGAGGACGAGCAGCCGTACGAGGACGACGCCATCGGGGACCCCGCCCCCGCCGCCGCGGTCGTCGGTCAGCGCCAGCAGCCCCCCAGGGGCCACGGCCGGACCTCGGGGAATCGTCGATGACCAGCACCACCGAGAGCACCAGGGAACTGCTGCTCAGCCGGATCCGTGACGTGGCGGACTATCCGAAGCCGGGCGTGATGTTCAAGGACATCACCCCGCTGCTCGCGGACCCGGTCGCGTTCACGGCCCTCACCGACGCCCTCGCGGAGCTGTGCGTACGGCACGGCGCCACGAAGGTCGTCGGTCTGGAGGCGCGTGGCTTCATCCTGGCCGCCCCGGTCGCGGTCCGGGCCGGGCTCGGCTTCGTACCCGTCCGCAAGGCGGGGAAGCTGCCCGGTGCCACGCTCAGCCAGGCGTACGAGCTGGAATACGGCACCGCGGAGATCGAGATACACGCGGAGGACCTCACGGCCGAGGACCAGATCATGGTCATCGACGACGTCCTTGCCACCGGCGGCACCGCCGAGGCGTCGCTGCAGCTGATCCGACGGGCCGGCGCCCGGGTCGCCGGTGTCGCGGTCCTCATGGAGCTCGGCTTCCTCGACGGCCGGGCCCGTCTGGAGGCCGGTCTGGCCGGTGCTCCGCTGGAGGCGCTCATCCGCGTCTGAGACTGTCACGCATGCATCGGGTGCCCGGAACTATTTCCGGGCACCCGATGGCGCGTCTGCGGTATTCACACCCACGTCCCAAGGAGCCGGGCCGGGCCCCGCCTCACCCGTCGCGCCGCTGCTCAGCCCCTGCGGCGCTTCGGACATCGGCACACAAAGGACGGGCACCGGGAACAGCTGGGTGCCCGTCCGGCGTTGTGAGGGTCCTACGGTCCGCGGGGGAGGCCGGGCCGCAGTCTCGATACGATGGCCTTTCCGGGAGTCCGGATCCGCACGAGGAGCGCTCTTGCCAGACGAGGCCCAGCCAGTCGCCGCCCCGCAGCCCGACAAGCCCGCGGCGGTCCCAGCCACGCCCGGGAAGAAGCAGCCCGCGGCGAAGGAGAAGCCGAAGCCCCCGGCTCCCGAACCGGCGAGCAGCGCCTCGCAGACTGCCCCCGCCGTGAACGGGGCCGCGCCGGTGTCCCCTGCCCAGCCGGCCCCCGTCTTTCCTCCTCCGGTCACCCCGAAGCCCCCGGCCAAGCCGACCGCCAAGCCCGCGGCCCCGGTCGGCCCGGCCCGCTCCAGCGGCTCCTCCAACCGGGTACGGGCCAGGCTCGCCCGGCTCGGCGTGCAGCGCTCCAGCCCGTACAACCCGGTCCTCGAACCGCTCCTGCGGGCAGTCCGCAGCAACGACCCCAAGATCGAGACGTCCACGCTGCGCCAGATCGAGCGCGCCTACCAGGTCGCCGAGCGCTGGCACCGCGGTCAGAAGCGCAAGAGCGGCGACCCGTACATCACGCATCCGCTCGCCGTCACGACGATCCTTGCCGAGCTCGGCATGGACCCGGCGACGCTGATGGCCGGTCTGCTGCACGACACGGTCGAGGACACCGAATACGGCCTGGACACCCTGCGCCGGGACTTCGGCGACCAGGTCGCCCTGCTCGTCGACGGCGTCACCAAGCTGGACAAGGTGAAGTTCGGCGAGGCGGCGCAGGCCGAGACCGTACGCAAGATGGTCGTCGCCATGGCCAAGGACCCCAGGGTCCTCGTCATCAAGCTCGCCGACCGGTTGCACAACATGCGCACCATGCGCTACCTCAAGCGGGAGAAGCAGGAGAAGAAGGCCCGCGAGACGCTTGAGATCTACGCGCCCCTGGCCCACCGCCTGGGCATGAACACCATCAAGTGGGAGCTTGAGGACCTCGCGTTCGCGATCCTCTACCCCAAGATGTACGACGAGATCGTCCGCCTCGTCGCCGAGCGGGCCCCCAAGCGCGACGAATACCTCGCCATAGTGACCGACGAGGTCCAGGCCGACCTGCGCGCGGCCCGGATCAAGGCCACCGTCACCGGACGGCCGAAGCACTACTACAGCGTCTACCAGAAGATGATCGTGCGAGGCCGGGACTTCGCCGAGATCTACGACCTGGTGGGAATCCGCGTCCTCGTCGACACCGTCCGTGACTGTTACGCGGCGCTCGGCACCGTGCACGCGCGATGGAATCCGGTCCCCGGCCGGTTCAAGGACTACATCGCGATGCCCAAGTTCAACATGTACCAGTCACTGCACACCACGGTGATCGGTCCCAGTGGCAAGCCCGTCGAGCTGCAGATCCGTACGTTCGACATGCACCGCCGCGCCGAGTACGGCATCGCCGCGCACTGGAAGTACAAGCAGGAGGCCGTCGCCGGCGCCTCCAAGATCCGCACCGACGTACCCAAGCACACCGGCCGCGGCCAGGACACCGTCAACGACATGGCGTGGCTGCGCCAGCTCCTCGACTGGCAGAAGGAGACCGAGGACCCCAGCGAGTTCCTCGAGTCCCTGCGCTTCGACCTCTCCCGCAACGAGGTCTTCGTCTTCACGCCCAAGGGCGACGTCATAGCGCTGCCCGCGGGCGCGACCCCGGTCGACTTCGCCTACGCCGTGCATACGGAGGTCGGCCACCGGACCATAGGGGCACGGGTCAACGGGCGGCTCGTACCGCTCGAATCCACCCTCGACAACGGCGACCTCGTGGAGGTCTTCACCTCCAAGGCGGCCGGTGCCGGACCGTCCCGGGACTGGCTGGGCTTCGTCAAGTCGCCGCGGGCCCGGAACAAGATCCGCGCCTGGTTCTCCAAGGAACGCCGCGACGAGGCGATCGAGCAGGGCAAGGACGCCATCGCGCGCGCCATGCGTAAGCAGAACCTGCCGATCCAGCGGATCCTGACCGGCGACTCGCTCGTCACCCTGGCCCACGAGATGCGCTACCCGGACATCTCGTCGCTGTACGCGGCGATCGGCGAGGGCCATGTCGCGGCCGCGGGTGTCGTGCAGAAGCTGGTCCAGGCGCTCGGCGGCGAGGACGCAGCCAACGAGGACCTGGCCGAGAGCGCGCCGCCCTCACGCAGCCGCGGCAAGCGCCGCTCCAACGCCGATCCGGGTGTGGTCGTCAGGGGCGTCGAGGACGTGTGGGTCAAACTGGCCCGCTGCTGCACGCCCGTCCCCGGCGACCCGATCATTGGCTTCGTCACCCGTGGCAGCGGCGTCTCCGTGCACCGGGCCGACTGCGTCAACGTGGACTCGCTGTCCCAGCAGCCGGAGCGGATCCTGGATGTCGAATGGGCGCCGACCCAGTCCTCGGTCTTCCTGGTCGCCATCCAGGTCGAGGCCCTCGACCGGTCGCGGCTGCTCTCGGACGTCACTCGCGTCCTGTCCGACCAGCATGTGAACATCCTGTCGGCGGCCGTCCAGACTTCACGGGACCGGGTGGCCACCTCGCGGTTCACTTTCGAGATGGGTGACCCGAAGCACCTCGGACACGTGCTGAAGGCCGTACGGGGCGTGGAGGGCGTCTACGACGTCTACCGCGTGACCTCGGCCCGCAGGCCCTGACCCCGACCGCCCCGGCAGCCCCCGCCCGACCCGGCGGGGGCTGCCGTGCGTCGTCGCACCGGCGGCCGGCTCCCCGTTGACCTCGGCGGCGCCGCGGACACCGTCGTCCGCCGCCGAAACTGGCCCTCCGCCGAAACGCCGAAGGGCCCTCCGTCGGCGACGGAGGGCCCTTCGGGCTGTCTGACCACAGCGGTCAGCCGCCGAACTCCTCCAGGCCCTTCAGCGCCTGGTCCAGCAGGGCCTGACGGCCCTCCAGTTCACGGGCCAGCTTGTCGGCGCGGGCGTTGTTGCCCGCGGCGCGCGCCGTGTCGATCTGCGTACGCAGCTTGTCGACGGCCGCCTGCAGCTGTCCGGTCAGACCCGCGGCGCGCGCACGCGCCTCCGGGTTCGTCCGGCGCCACTCCGACTCCTCGGCCTCCTGGAGCGCCCGCTCCACCGCCTGCATCCGCCCCTCGACCTTCGGGCGGGCGTCGCGCGGCACGTGGCCGATGGCCTCCCAGCGCTCGTTGAGGGCACGGAACGCGGCCCTGGCCGCCTTCAGGTCCTTCACCGGCACCAGTTTCTCGGCCTCGACCGCGAGCTCCTCCTTCAGCTTGAGGTTCTCGCCCTGCTCCGCGTCCCGCTCGGCGAAGACCTCGCTGCGGGCGGCGAAGAAGACGTCCTGCGCACCGCGGAAACGGTTCCACAGATCGTCCTCGGCCTCGCGCTGGGCGCGGCCCGCCGCCTTCCACTCCGTCATCAGGTCGCGGTAACGCGCGGCCGTCGTTCCCCAGTCCGTGGAACCGGAGAGCGCCTCGGCCTCGACGACCAGCTTCTCCTTGGCCTTGCGGGCCTCCTCGCGCTGGGCGTCCAGCGAGGCGAAGTGCGCCTTGCGGCGCTTGGAGAACGCCGAGCGCGCGTGCGAGAAGCGGTGCCACAGCTCGTCGTCCGACTTGCGGTCGAGCCGCGGCAGGCCCTTCCACGTGTCGACGAGTGCCCGCAGCCGCTCGCCCGCGGAGCGCCACTGCTCGCTCTGCGCCAGCTCCTCGGCCTCGGCGACCAGCGCCTCCTTGGCGTGCTTCGCCTCGTCGGTCTGCTTCGCCTTCTGGGCCTTGCGCTCCTCGCGACGGGAGTCGACCGTCGCGACCAGCGCGTCGAGCCGCTGCCGGAGCGCGTCGAGGTCGCCGACGGCGTGATGCTCGTCGACCTGCTGACGCAGATGCTCGATGGCGGTCGTCGCGTCCTTCGCCGACAGGTCGGTGGTCTTCACCCGCCGTTCGAGGAGGCCGATCTCGACCACGATGCCCTCGTACTTGCGCTCGAAGTAAGCCAGAGCCTCCTCGGGAGAACCGGCCTGCCACGATCCGACGACCTGCTCGCCATCGGCTGTACGCACGTACACGGTGCCTGTCTCGTCGACACGGCCCCACGGGTCGCTGCTCACAGCGCCTCCTCCACCTGATGCCTGTGAGAGGGTTCGCCCCCCCGGCATCGTCCACAGTTTCCTGGGGCGGGCCGCGCCCGCCCTGCACAACGCCAATCTAGGCGACCGGCCGCCCGGCTGTCCGCACTCCGCGCGGCCGAAATTCTTGAGCCCGCACACCGAGGGCCTGACCGGCACCGCCGGTCAGGCCCTCGGTGTCCGGTCAGACCTTGTCGACGGCCGCCTTGGAGATGGTGACGGCCTTGTTCGGAGCACCGTCGGCAGCACCGCCGGCGACACCCGCGGTCCCGACCTTCTGCACGGCCTTCAGCGAGGCGGCGTCCATCGTGCCGAACGGCGTGTAGGTCGGCGGCAGCTTGCTGTCCTTGTACACCAGGAAGAACTGGCTGCCGCCGGTGTGCGGCTGTCCGGTGTTGGCCATCGCCACCGTGCCGGCGGGGTACGTCACCGTGCCGTCCTTGCCCGCCTTGCCCAGTGCGGTCAGGTTCTCGTCCGGGATCGTGTAGCCGGGGCCGCCCGTGCCGTCGCCCTTCGGGTCACCGCACTGCAGGACGAAGATGCCCTGTGTGGTCAGCCGGTGACACTTCGTGCCGTCGAAGAAGCCCTTGTCGGCGAGGGACTTGAACGAGTTCGTCGTGTGCGGGGTCTTCGCCGCGTCCATCGTGAACGCGATGTCGCCCTGGCTCGTCTTGAGCGAGAACGTGTACTTCGCTTTCGTGTCGATCTTCATCGCAGGCTCGGGCGCACTGCTCTCGCTCGCCGAGGGCGACGCGGACGGGCTCGCGCTCGCCGCCGCGTCGCTCTTCTTGTCCTTGTCGTCGTTGCCGACGGAGACGTACGCGGCAGCCCCGACGACCGCCACCACGGCCAGCGCCGATGTGATGACGACGGTGAGCCGCCTCGTCTTCCGGCGGGCCTCCTCCCGGCGCTGCTGCTGCCGCTCGAACTTCTCCCTGGCGAGCTGCCGCCGCCGCTGATCGCTGCTGACCACCGGGTGATCTCCTTGTACGTCGTCTGATCGGGCCTGGGTTGCCCGTACCGTATATGGGTTAGCTGTGGAATGAGGAGCGCCGGTAGGCTCTGAACTGCCGCGACCCCCTCGGTCGCGGTCACCGCAGCCCTCCGTCGGACGACCATTAAGGACGATCGTGCTCATTGCCGGGTTCCCCGCCGGGGCCTGGGGGACCAATTGCTACCTGGTCGCCCCTGCCGCAGGCGAGGAGTGCGTGATCATCGACCCGGGCCACCAGGCCACGCAAGGAGTCGAGGAGACGCTGAAGAAGCATCGGCTGAAGCCCGTCGCCGTCGTGCTCACCCATGGCCACATCGACCATGTCGCCTCCGTCGTCCCGGTGTGCGGCGCGCATGACGTCCCTGCCTGGATCCACCCCCAGGACCGGTACATGATGAGCGACCCGGAGAAGGCCCTCGGCCGCTCCATCGGGATGCCGCTCATGGGCGAGCTGACGGTGGGGGAGCCGGACGACGTCAAGGAGCTGAGCGACGGCGCCCTCCTGAAGCTGGCCGGTCTGGAGTTCGGTGTCGCGCATGCGCCCGGCCATACCAAGGGGTCGGTGACGTTCAGGATGCCCGAGGCCGCGGATGTTCCGCAGGTGCTCTTCTCGGGCGACCTGCTCTTCGCCGGCTCCGTCGGACGCACCGACCTGCCCGGCGGCGACCACGCCGAGCTGCTCGAGTCGCTGGCCCGTGTGTGCCTGCCGCTCGACGACTCGACCGTGGTGCTGTCCGGCCACGGCCCCCAGACGACCATCGGCCGCGAGCGCGCAACGAACCCGTATCTGCACGGTATGGACGCGCCCCGACGAGGAATGTGACGAGAGACAGACTGTGAGCACGTTCAAAGCCCCCAAGGGCACGTACGACCTGACCCCGCCCGACTCCGCGACGTATCTCGCGGTGCGCGAGGCGATCTCCGCACCCCTGAAGAACTCCGGCTACGGCTACATCGAGACGCCCGGCTTCGAGGACGTCGCGCTCTTCTCGCGCGGTGTCGGTGAGTCCACCGACATCGTGTCCAAGGAGATGTACACCCTCACCACCAAGGGCGGCTCCGAACTCGCGCTGCGCCCCGAGGGCACCGCGTCCGTGCTGCGCGCCGCACTGGAGGCCAACCTCCACAAGCTCGGCAACCTGCCGGTCAAGCTCTGGTACTCCGGCTCGTACTACCGCTACGAGCGCCCGCAGAAGGGCCGCTACAGGCACTTTTCGCAGGTCGGCGCCGAGGCGATCGGTGCGGAGGACCCGGCACTGGATGCCGAACTGATCATCCTGGCCGACCAGGCCTACCGCTCCCTGGGCCTGCGGAACTTCCGGATCCTGCTGAACTCGCTGGGCGACAAGGAGTGCCGCCCCGTCTACCGGGACGCGCTTCAGGGCTTCCTGCGCGAGCTCGACCTGGACGACGACACCCGCCGCCGCATCGAGCTCAACCCGTTGCGGGTCCTCGACGACAAGCGCCCCGAGGTGCAGAAGCAACTGGTCGGCGCCCCGGTGCTGCGCGACTACCTGTGCGACGCGTGCAAGGCGTACCACGAGGAGGTCCGCGACCTGCTGACCGCCGCCGGTGTCGCGTACGAGGACGACGAGAAGCTCGTCCGCGGCCTCGACTACTACACCCGCACCACCTTCGAGTTCGTCCACGACGGACTCGGCTCGCAGTCCGCGGTGGGCGGCGGCGGCCGCTACGACGGCCTGTCCGAGATGATCGGCGGCCCGGCGCTTCCGTCGGTCGGCTGGGCGCTCGGTGTGGACCGTACGGTGCTCGCGCTGGAGGCGGAGGGCATCGAGCTCGAACTGCCCGCGTCCACCAGCGTCTTCGCGGTGCCGCTCGGCGAGGAGGCCCGCAGGGTGCTGTTCGCCAAGGTGACGGAGCTTCGCAAGCTGGGCGTGGCCGCCGACTTCGCGTTCGGCAGCCGCGGTCTCAAGGGGGCGATGAAGAGCGCCAACCGGTCCGGTGCGCGCCTGACCGTCGTCGCCGGTGAGCGCGATCTCGCCGACGGCGTGGTTCAGCTCAAGGACATGGAGTCGGGCGAGCAGCAGCCGGTCGCGCTCGACGCGCTGGTCGCCGAGATCCAGCAGAAACTGGCCTGATCCACCGATGCCTCTGTGCCCGCCCGGTCCGCCGGGCGGGCACAGAGCGTGGTGATCGCGCCGAGTGCCGCGTCCGGGCGGCGCCGCCGACCGCCGGAGAACGCCTTGATCCGGGTGTCCGCATACTGCTCCAGACCCACCATCGCGATGACGTCCGTGACGTCCGGCGGCTGCGGGCAGGAGCGGGCGAAGTGCGTCACGGCCTCCCGTACCGTCAACTCGGCGGGTGCCGATTCATCCTGCCGGACGACCCCGACCCCGGAACGCCGGCGACGGTCGGCGGACGCGAGCACCGAGACCGTTCCCGCGTCGCGGCTGCGATGCCCCTGGAGGATCTCCACCGCGGTGCTCTTCCCGGCCCCGTTCGGCCGCGGATGCCGAGCACCTCGCCCGGGCGGATTCCCAGGTCGAGGCCGTCCGGCGCGGTCGCTTCGCCGCAGCGCTTGCGCAGACCCTGTACGGCCACAGTGAATTCGGTCATGGCGCGGAGCGTCTCGCGGAGCTGTGAGTTCCGTGCCGCCGTCCGTACATCTTTATGTCCACCGAACGGTTGACCCGAGCGGTGGTGCGGCACAATGACCATGCTCAGTAGGCCACTCACTGATGGAACGGCGATATGACGACTGCAGCGGTTGACCATCCCTCATCCGACCAGGACGAGGACGGCGGGAAGACGACCTTCGGCGGCAGTCGCGCGTTCGCACTGCTGCTGGTGATCGCAGGCGCTGCCGGGCTTCTCGCCGCCTGGGTCATCACGATCGACAAGTTCAAGCTGCTCGAAGACCCCTCCTTCACCCCGGGCTGCAGCCTCAACCCCGTGGTCTCGTGCGGCAACATCATGAAGAGCGATCAGGCGTCCGCCTTCGGGTTCCCGAATCCGATGCTCGGACTCGCCACGTACTCGGTGGTCATCGGAATCGGCATGGCGCTGCTTGCCGGGGCCCGGTTCCGCAGCTGGTACTGGCTCGGACTCAACGCGGGCACCCTGTTCGGAGTCGGCTTCTGCACCTGGCTGCAGTACCAGTCGCTCTACCAGATCAACTCGCTCTGCCTGTGGTGCTGCCTGGCGTGGGTCGCCACGATCTTCCTGTTCTGCTACGTCACCACGCACAACATCAAGCACCGGATCCTTCCCGCGCCGAACTGGCTGCGCAACGGACTGACGGAGTTCCACTGGGTTCCGCCGGTCGTCTGGGTCGGCATCATCGGCATGCTGATCCTGACCCGCTGGTGGGACTTCTGGACCAGCTGAACCGGCAGGTCCCGTGCGGGAACCGGCCCGGCGGCGCTGTCGGTGCCGTGACATAGGCTTCACATCGTGGAGCCCGACCTCTTTACCGCAGCCGCCGAAGACCGCCAGGAGAGGGACCCGTCCAGCAGCCCACTCGCTGTCCGGATGCGTCCCCGTACGCTCGATGAGGTCGTCGGCCAGCAGCATCTGCTGAAGCCGGGCTCGCCGCTGCGCCGCCTCGTCGGCGAGGGGAGCGGCGGGCCGGCCGGCCCGTCGTCGGTGATCCTCTGGGGTCCGCCCGGCATCGGCAAGACGACCTTGGCGTACGTGGTCAGCAAGGCCACCAACAAGCGTTTCATCGAGCTCTCCGCGATCACCGCGGGCGTCAAGGAAGTGCGGGCCGTCATCGAGGGCGCCCGCCGGGCCACCGGCGGCTATGGCAAGGAGACCGTTCTCTTCCTCGACGAGATCCACCGCTTCTCCAAGGCCCAGCAGGACTCCCTGCTGCCGGCCGTGGAGAACCGCTGGGTGACGCTCATCGCCGCGACGACTGAGAACCCGTACTTCTCGATCATTTCGCCGCTGCTGTCGCGCTCGCTGCTCCTCACCCTGGAATCGCTCACCGACGACGATCTGCGCGCTCTCATGCACCGCGCCCTGACCGACGAGCGCGGACTCGGCGGCGCGGTCACCCTGCCCGAGGACGCGGAGGCGCATCTGCTGCGGATCGCCGGGGGAGACGCGCGGCGCGCGCTGACGGCGCTGGAGGCAGCGGCCGGCGCGGCGCTCGCCATGCAGGAGAAGGAGATCACTCTCCAGACCGTCGAGGCGACCGTCGACCGGGCAGCGGTGAAGTACGACCGGGACGGCGACCAGCACTACGACGTGGCGAGCGCCCTCATCAAGTCGATCCGTGGCTCCGACGTGGATGCCGCGCTGCACTATCTGGCCCGGATGATCGAGGCGGGGGAGGACCCCCGGTTCATCGCCCGGCGGCTGATGATCTCCGCCAGCGAGGACATCGGCCTCGCCGACCCGACAGCCCTGCCCACGGCGGTCGCTGCCGCCCAGGCCGTGGCCTTGATCGGTTTTCCGGAGGCGGCGCTCACCCTCAGCCATGCCACGATCGCGCTGGCGCTCGCCCCCAAGTCCAACGCGGCGACGCTCGCGATCTTCGCGGCCCAGGAGGACGTACGGAAGGGGCTGGCCGGTCCGGTCCCGGCCCATCTGCGCGACGGCCATTACAAGGGCGCCGTCGCGCTCGGGCACGCACAGGGCTACGTCTATCCGCATGATGTCCCCGGCGGGATCGCCGCCCAGCAGTACGCCCCCGATGCCGTCCGCGACAGGCACTACTACCGGCCCACGCGGTACGGCGCGGAGGCGCGGTACGCGGACGTGGTGGACCGGGTCCGCGAGCGGCTCGGCCGCAGCGGCTTCGACGGCGCGGCAGACGCCTGAGGCGCACGCTCAATGCACCGCCGCCTCGAACAGCGTGTGCATGGGCCCGCACCTCACCCGTGCCCAGCCGCAGCATCATCCGGCCCGGCCATCCCGGGTACGGGCGTGAGCCGGCCGGCGACCCGGCCGCGGATGCGGTGCGGCACCGATACCGGCGCGACGTCCGTGATCTCCAGCACAACGGCCAACTCCTCGTCCTGGGCGTGCGCCGCGGCCCGTACGGCCGGGGAATCGGCAGGAAGTCCGAGAAACAGATCCCTTCGGGGCCCACGCTCCGGCCCAGGGGAATCAGCTGATCGAAGCCCGCAGAGCTCATCCCGGGGACGAGCAGTACCGCCGAACAGGTACTCTGTACGAGAGTTCGTGTGCGCTCGGCTGCTGACGGCATCCGAGTGAGTTCAAGCCCGCTGGGACGCGGCTGACCACGATCTGATCGGTCCTCCGTCGTATCGACGCCCTCGGTGGCGTCGACGCTGTCTGTGCTGTCCGTGACGTGTGTGTGGTGTTCCCAGGGCGAGACATGCGATCTCCTTGAGTAAGGTGAGCCTAACCTAACCCACAATGGAGGTCTGGAGAACGTGCCTAACCAGTCGCGTCCCAAGGTCAAGAAGTCCCGTGCGCTCGGCATTGCCCTGACGCCGAAGGCCGTCAAGTACTTCGAGTCCCGCCCCTACCCGCCGGGCGAGCACGGCCGTGGCCGCAAGCAGAACTCGGACTACAAGGTCCGTCTGCTCGAGAAGCAGCGTCTGCGCGCCCAGTACGACATCAGCGAGCGCCAGATGGCGCGCGCGTACGACCGCGCCAAGAAGGCCGAGGGCAAGACGGGCGAGGCGCTCGTCGTCGAGCTCGAGCGCCGTCTCGACGCGCTGGTCCTGCGTTCGGGCATCGCCCGCACGATCTACCAGGCCCGTCAGATGGTCGTGCACGGCCACATCGAGGTCGACGGCCGCAAGGTCGACAAGCCGTCGTTCCGCGTCCGTCCCGACAACATCGTGATGGTCCGCGAGCGCAGCCGCGACAAGCACCCCTTCCAGGTGGCCCGCGAGGGTGGTTACGCTCCCGACGGCGAGACCCCGCGCTACCTGCAGGTGAACCTGAAGGCCCTGGCCTTCCGCCTGGACCGGGACCCGAACCGCAAGGAGATCCCGGTGATCTGCGACGAGCAGCTCGTCGTCGAGTACTACGCCCGCTGATCCAGGCGTAGCCGCTCTCACCAGCGCTCAGGCCCGCCCCTCCCCGATGTCGGGGAGGCGGCGGGCTTCCGCGTTCTGCTGCCCGGCGCGGGCACGGGTCCCGGCCGGTCCACGGGCCGGGCCGCCAGCGCCCTGGCCACAGCCGAGTCAGGATCCAGTCTGCCGCCCGAGCGTCGCATGAAACACGCAGAGCACTGGCACGGAAGCTCTCCGTACCATCTCCTTTGCACAACTACGGCTCCGCCCACCAGGAATGCGGTAGGGGGCGTGGCCCCCGGCGCGATAGGGTCGGGAGACGACGATTCGACAAGCCAGAGAGCGGTGCATTGTGTCCGGTGGAGAGGTGGCCGGGATCCTGGTGGCCGTCTTCTGGGCGATCCTGGTCTCGTTCCTCGCCGTCGTCCTGGTGAGGCTGGCCCAGACGCTCAGGGCGACCACCAAACTCGTGGCGGACGTGACCGAGCAGGCCGTTCCGCTGCTCGCCGACGCGTCCGCGACCGTGCGCTCCGCGCAGACGCAGCTCGACAAGGTCGACGCGATCGCGACGGATGTCCAGGAGGTCACCTCCAACGCCTCGGCGCTCTCCACGACTGTCGCATCGACCTTCGGCGGACCGCTGGTCAAGGTCGCCGCCTTCGGTTACGGAGTTCGGCAGGCCATCGGCCGCCGGGCCGCTCCGGAAGCCGAGCCGGCCCGCCGGGAACCCCGACGCACGGTGATCGTCGGCCGCACGGTGCCGTCCGCGCGAGCCAAGAAGCAGGGCGGCAGAAGCTCCCGCGGATCGAAGGACTGACGCAGCGATGTTCCGCCGTACGTTCTGGTTCACCGCCGGCGCAGCCGCCGGCGTCTGGGCCACCACCAAGGTCAACCGGAAGCTCAGGCAGCTGACCCCCGAGAGCCTCGCGGCGCGCGCCGCCGACAGGGCGATCGAGAGTGGTCACAAGCTCAAGGACTTCGCCCTCGACGTCCGCGACGGCATGGTCCGGCGCGAGGCCGAACTGGGCGAGGCGCTGGGCCTTGAGGCGCCGGTCGACCCCGAACTCCCCCTGCAGCGTCACTTCGCGGTCGAGGCGGCCGAGCCCGCCCCGGCCGCCGACGCCACCGCCTACCGCAAGCTCCCCTACAACTCGTACAACCGGAATGAGGACCACTGATGGAGTCGGCTGAAATTCGTCGCCGCTGGCTGAGCTTCTTCGAGGAGCGCGGGCACACCGTCGTGCCTTCGGCGTCGCTCATCGCGGACGACCCGACTCTGCTGCTGGTTCCCGCGGGCATGGTCCCCTTCAAGCCGTACTTCCTCGGCGAGGTCAAGCCGCCTGCCCAGCGCGTCACCAGCGTGCAGAAGTGTGTGCGTACGCCGGACATCGAAGAGGTCGGCAAGACCACCCGGCACGGCACCTTCTTCCAGATGTGCGGCAACTTCTCCTTCGGCGACTACTTCAAGGAAGGCGCCATCAGCTACGCCTGGGAGGCTCTCACCAGCTCCGTGGCGGACGGCGGCTTCGGTCTCGACCCCGAGCGGCTGTGGATCACGGTCTACCTCGACGACGACGAGGCCGAGCAGATCTGGCGCGACAAGATCGGCGTTCCGGCCGAGCGCATCCAGCGCCTGGGCAAGAAGGACAACTTCTGGTCCATGGGCGTCCCCGGCCCGTGCGGCCCCTGCTCCGAGATCAACTACGACCGCGGCCCCGAGTTCGGCGTCGAGGGCGGCCCCGCCGTCAACGACGAGCGGTACGTAGAGATCTGGAACCTGGTCTTCATGCAGTACGAGCGGGGCGCGGGCGACGGCAAGGAGGACTTCCCGATCCTCGGCGACCTGCCGTCGAAGAACATCGACACCGGCCTCGGCCTCGAGCGCCTCGCGATGATCCTCCAGGACGTGCAGAACCTGTACGAGATCGACACCTCGATGGCCGTCATCGAGAAGGCCACCGAGCTGACCGGGGTGCGCTACGGCAACAACCACACTTCGGACGTCTCCCTCCGGGTCGTCACCGACCACATGCGTACGTCCGTCATGCTCATCGGCGACGGCGTCACCCCCGGCAACGAGGGCCGCGGTTACGTGCTGCGCCGCATCATGCGCCGCGCCATCCGCAACATGCGCCTCCTCGGCGCCACCGGCCCGGTCGTCGCCGAGCTCGTCGACACGGTCATCGCGTCGATGGGCCAGCAGTACCCGGAGCTGATCACCGACCGCAAGCGCATCGAGACCGTCGCCCTCGCCGAAGAGGCCGCCTTCCTGAAGGCTCTCAAGGGCGGCACCAACATCCTCGACACCGCCGTCACCGAGACCAAGGCCGCCGGCGGCAAGGTCCTCGCCGGCGACAAGGCGTTCCTGCTCCACGACACCTGGGGCTTCCCGATCGACCTCACCCTGGAGATGGCCGCCGAGCAGGGCCTCGCCGTGGACGAGGACGGTTTCCGCCGCCTGATGAAGGAACAGCGGGACCGCGCCAAGGCCGATGCCAAGGCCAAGAAGACCGGCCACGCCGACCTGTCCGCCTATCGCGAGGTGGCCGACAACTCCGGCACCACCGAGTTCACCGGCTACACGTCCACCGAGGGCGAGTCGACCATCGTCGGCCTCCTGGTCGACGGTGTGCCCTCGCCCGCCGCCACGGAGGGCGACGACGTCGAGGTCGTCCTCGACCGCACCCCGTTCTACGCCGAGGGCGGTGGCCAGCTCGCCGACCAGGGCCGGATCCGGCTCGACACCGGCGCCGTCATCCAGGTGCGCGACGTCCAGCAGCCCGTCCCGGGCGTCTCCGTCCACAAGGGCACGGTCCAGGTCGGTGAGGTGACGATCGGCGCCTCCGCCTACGCCGCCATCGACAACACCCGTCGCCGCGCCATCGCCCGCGCCCACAGCGCCACGCACCTCACGCACCAGGCGCTGCGCGACGCACTGGGCCCGACGGCCGCCCAGGCCGGTTCGGAGAACTCGCCGGGCCGCTTCCGCTTCGACTTCGGTTCGCCCGCCGCCGTCCCCGGCACGGTCCTCACCGACGTCGAGCAGAAGATCAACGAGGTCCTCTCCCGGGAGCTCGACGTCCAGGCCGAGGTCATGTCCATCGACGAGGCCAAGAAGCAGGGTGCCATCGCCGAGTTCGGCGAGAAGTACGGCGAGCGGGTCCGCGTGGTCACCATCGGCGACTTCTCCAAGGAGCTGTGCGGCGGTACGCACGTCCACAACACCGCCCAGCTGGGCCTGGTGAAGCTGCTCGGCGAATCGTCCATCGGTTCCGGTGTGCGCCGCATCGAGGCCCTCGTGGGCGTCGACGCGTACAACTTCCTCGCCAAGGAGCACACGGTCGTCGCCCAGCTCCAGGAGCTGGTCAAGGGCCGCCCCGAGGAGCTTCCGGAGAAGGTCTCCGCCATGCTCGGCAAGCTGAAGGACGCCGAGAAGGAGATCGAGAAGTTCCGCGCGGAGAAGGTCCTGCAGGCCGCCGCCGGGCTCGTCGAGTCCGCCAAGGACGTGCGCGGTGTCGCCGTCGTCACCGGTCAGGTACCGGACGGCACCTCGGCCGACGACCTGCGCAAGCTGGTCCTCGACATCCGCGGGCGCATCCAGGGCGGCCGCGCTGCCGTCGTGGCCCTGTTCACCACGGCCAATGGCCGCCCGCTGACCGTCATCGCCACCAATGAGGCCGCCCGCGAGCGCGGACTCAAGGCCGGTGACCTGGTCCGCACGGCCGCCAAGACCCTCGGCGGCGGAGGCGGCGGCAAGCCGGACGTGGCCCAGGGCGGCGGCCAGAACCCGGCCGCCATCGGCGAGGCCATCGCCGCGGTCGAACGCCTCGTCACCGAAACGGCGTGACGGCGGGAGTGACGCAGATGCGCCGCGGACGTCGTCTCGCGATCGACGTCGGGGATGCCCGGATCGGGGTCGCCTCGTGCGACCCCGACGGGATCCTCGCCACGCCGGTGGAGACCGTGCCGGGACGTGACGTCCCGGCCGCCCACCGGCGGCTGGGACAGATCGTCGAGGAGTACGAGCCGATCGAGATCATCATCGGCCTGCCGAGGTCTCTGGGCGGCGGTGAAGGGCCCGCGGCGGCCAAGGTCCGGCTCTTCGCCCAAGAGGTTGCCCGCTCGGTTGCACCCATTCCAGTGCGATTGGTGGACGAGAGGATGACCACAGTGACGGCGAGTCAAGGACTGCGCGCCTCGGGCGTGAAGTCCAAGAAAGGCCGGTCTGTCATCGATCAGGCTGCCGCTGTGGTGATCCTTCAGAACGCTCTGGAGTCCGAGCGAGCCTCAGGCAAAGCTCCGGGCGAGGGCGTCGAAGTGGTTGTCTGATCGCGATACGGTAACGTTCCGCGCGATGCGGCGGTGTTCGAACAAACACCGCACAGCAAAGAGGCGGAACGTTGTCTCGCGGCTCTAGGGGATCGATGACTGAGTATGGCCGGAGCCCCGGCTCCGAACCGTGGCGCCCCGAGGATCCCTTGTACGGGGACCAGGGATGGGGAGGCCAGCAGGCTGCCCACGGCCAGAGCCAGTACGGCCCTCCGCAGGACCCCTACGCCCAGCAGCCGCCGCAGCAGGCGTACCCGCAGCACCAGCAGTACGGCGCTCCGCAGGACCCGTACGCGCAGCAGCCGCCGCAGCACGACCCGTACGGACAGCAGGCCCCTCAGCCACAGCAGCACGACCCGTACGCGCAGCAAGCCCCTCAGCCGCCGCAGCATGACCCGTACGGACAGCAGGCCCCTCAGCCGCAGCAGCATGACCCGTACGCGCAGCAGCCACAGCAGCACGACCCCTACGCCCAGCAGGCCCCCCAGCCGCAGCACAACGGCGGCTGGGACACCGGCCAGCAGGCCGCGATGCCGTACGGCACCCCCCCGAACGATCCGTACGGGAACGGAACGAACGGCTACGGCGAATCGCACGACAACTACGGCACGCCCGATGCGTACCCGCCGCCGCAGCCCCCGGGCCGACGCGAGGCGGGGCCCGAACAGGCCCCGCCGCAGAACACCGACTGGGACCCGGACGTGCCCCAGGAGGAGACGCACCCCTTCTTCACGGGCACCGACGACGACCGTGACGGCCGGGACCCCCGTGACGACGATGACGAGTACGACGACGATCCGCGCGACGGTCGCAGGGGCGGCCGAGGCGGCGGCGAACGCCGCGGCAAGGGCAAGAAGAAGAACCGCAGCGGTTGCGCCTGCCTCGTCGTCGCCGTGGTCCTCGCCGGAGGTGTCGGCGGGGCGGGCTACGTCGGCTACACGTACTGGCAGAACAAATTCGGCGCGGCACCCGACTACTCGGGCCAGGGCTCCGGCAGCGTCGACGTGGAGATCCCGGAGGGCGCCCTCGGCAACGAGATCGGCAGCATCCTGAAGGCGAAGGGCGTCGTCAAGAGCGTCGACGCGTTCATCGCCGCGCAGGCCGAGAACCCCAAGGGGAAGTCGATCCAGGCGGGGGCCTATCTCTTGCACAAGGAGATGTCTGCGGCCGAGGCCGTGAAGCTGATGCTCGACCCGAAGAGCCAGAACGCGCTGACCGTCCCGGAGGGCCGGCGCAACGCCGACGTCTACACGCTGATCGACAAGAAGCTCGGTCTCAAGGCAGGCACCACCGGCGATGTCGCCAAGAAACAAGCTGGCAGCCTCGGGCTCCCGCAATGGGCCAAGAACCACCCGGAACTCAAGGACCCACTGGAGGGCTTCCTCTACCCCGCGACCTATCCGGCTGCCAAGGGGATGAAGCCGGAGGCCGTCCTCAAGCAGATGGTCGCCCGGGCCAACGAGGAATACAACAAGGTCGACCTCGAGGCGAGCGCCAGGAAGCTGGGCCTCAAGGACCCCTGGCAGCTGATGACGGTCGCCAGCCTCGTTCAGGCCGAGGGTAAGTACAAGCATGACTTCGACAAGGTCGCGCGGGTCGTCTACAACCGTCTTAAGCCGGGCAACGTCGAGACGAATGGTCTGCTGGACTTCGACTCGACCGTGAACTATGCGAAGAGCCAGAGCACCCTGGACATCGGTACGGTGAAGGATCTGCGCCAGTGGAAGGAGCCGTACAACACGTATTACATCCACGGCCTGCCACCTGGGCCGATCAACAACCCCGGTAGTGCCGCTCTGCACTCCGCCATGAACCCGACGCCCGGACCATGGTTCTATTTCGTGTCGGTGACGGCGGACAAAACCCTGTTCTCCGTGACCAATGCCGAGCACAACAAGAACGTGGCCAAATACGAGGCAGAACGGAAGAAGTCGGGCCAGTGACCCACGCGCACAGGGCAGCCGTCCTCGGCTCGCCGATCGCCCACTCGCTCTCCCCGATCCTGCACCGGGCCGCGTACGCAGAGCTCGGTCTCACCGACTGGACCTACGACCGGTTCGAGATCGACGAGCAGGCGCTGCCCGGCTTCATCGCGGGCCTGGACTCTTCCTGGGCCGGACTCTCGCTGACCATGCCGCTGAAGCGCGTGATCATTCCGCTGCTGGACTCCGTCAGCGAAACCGCCTCCTCGGTCGAGGCCGTGAACACAGTGGTCTTCACGAGGGACGGCCGTCGCGTCGGCGACAACACCGACATCCCCGGCATGATCGCCGCTCTGCGCGAACGCGGCGTGGACACCGTGGAGTCCGCCGCGGTCCTCGGTGCCGGGGCCACCGCGTCCTCCGCGCTCGCCGCGCTCGCGGTGATCTGCACAGGGCCGGTCACGGCCTACGTACGCAGCCGGGAACGTGGCGACGAGATGCGCGGCTGGGGCGAACGCCTCGGCGTCGACGTGAGGATCTCCGACTGGGCGCAAGCGAAGCAGGCACTGCACGCCCCCCTGGTGATCGCGACCACGCCGGCCGGGGCGACGGACGCGCTGGCCGGTGCGGTACCGGACGCACCCGGCACGCTCTTCGATGTGCTGTACGAGCCCTGGCCCACCGTACTCGCTGCCGCCTGGGCAGCACATAACGGTGCAGTCGTCGGAGGTCTCGACCTTCTGGTGCACCAGGCCGTCCTCCAGGTCGAGCAGATGACGGGCCGCTCGCCCGCCCCGCTCGCAGCCATGCGGAACGCCGGCGAAGAGGCGCTCGCCGCCCGCTGACCACTTCGATCGCGGGCCGCGATCCGTCCGTCTGCTGGACCGGCGGCCGGTTCGGGGGCCTGGGCGTGGGAGGATCGAAGGCGGCGGGCCAGGGCCGCGCACCCGGTCGCGCCGTTGCAGTTCCAGGCGCGAGCATGAGGAGCACCGTTGAGCAGGTTGCGCTGGCTGACCGCGGGGGAGTCGCACGGCCCCGCACTGGTGGCGACGCTGGAGGGTCTTCCCGCCGGTGTCCCGATCACCACGGAGATGGTGGCGGACGCACTCGCCCGGCGGCGGCTCGGCTATGGCCGCGGCGCACGGATGAAGTTCGAGAAGGACGAGGTCACCTTCCTGGGTGGCGTACGCCACGGTCTGACCATGGGGTCCCCGGTCGCCGTGATGGTGGGCAACACCGAATGGCCCAAGTGGGAGCAGGTCATGTCGGCCGACCCGGTCGACCCCGACGAGCTCGCCACCCTGGCCCGTAACGCCCCGCTGACCCGCCCGCGGCCCGGCCACGCCGACCTCGCGGGCATGCAGAAGTACGGCTTCGACGAGGCCCGGCCGATCCTGGAGCGCGCCAGTGCCCGGGAGACCGCGGCCCGGGTGGCGCTCGGCGCCGTCGCGCGCTCGTACCTCAAGGAGACCGCGGGCATCGAGATCGTCAGCCATGTCGTCGAGCTGGCCGCGGCCAAGGCGCCGTACGGCGTCTACCCCACGCCCGCCGACGTCGAGAAGCTCGACGCCGACCCGGTGCGCTGCCTCGACGCCGCCGCGAGCAAGGAAATGGTCGCCGAGATCGACCAAGCCCACAAGGACGGCGACACCCTGGGCGGTGTCGTCGAGGTGCTCGCGTACGGGGTGCCGGTCGGCCTCGGCTCGCACGTGCACTGGGACCGCCGCCTCGACGCACGCCTCGCCGCTGCACTGATGGGCATTCAGGCGATCAAGGGTGTCGAGGTCGGCGACGGCTTCGACCTGGCCCGGGTTCCCGGTTCGAAGGCGCACGACGAGATCCTGGTCACCGAGGACGGCATCAAGCGCGCCTCCGGCCGCTCCGGCGGTACCGAGGGCGGTCTGACCACCGGCGAGCTGCTCCGGGTCCGTGCCGCGATGAAGCCCATCGCCACCGTGCCCCGCGCGCTCGCCACCGTCGACGTCGTCACCGGTGAGCCGGCCAAGGCACACCACCAGCGCTCCGATGTCTGCGCGGTGCCGGCTGCCGGCATCGTCGCCGAGGCGATGGTCGCGCTGGTCCTGGCCGACGCGGTGGCGGAGAAGTTCGGCGGGGACAGCGTCCCCGAGACCCACCGCAACGTGCAGTCGTACCTCGACCACCTCCAGATCCGATGAGCGGCCCGCTGATCGTCCTCGTCGGCCCGATGGGTGTCGGCAAGTCCACGGTCGGTGAGCTGCTCGCCGACCGGCTCGGCACCACCTACCGGGACACCGACGCGGATGTCGTGGCCACGGCAGGCAAGCCGATCTCGGAGATCTTCTACGACGAGGGCGAGGAACACTTCCGCGAGCTGGAGCGGCAGGCGGTACGCACCGCCGTCGCCGAGCACACCGGCGTCCTCGCGCTCGGCGGCGGCGCCGTGCTCGACGGGACGACCCGCGCCCTGCTCGCCGGCCACGCCGTCGTCTATCTCTCGATGGACGTGGAGGAGGCCGTCAGGCGGGTCGGGCTGAACACCGCGCGCCCGCTGCTCGCCGTCAACCCGCGCCGGCAGTGGCGCGAGCTGATGGAGGCGCGCCGCCACCTCTACGACGAGGTGGCCCGGGCGACCGTTGCCACCGACAAGCGCACACCCGAAGAGGTCGCCCAGGCGGTCCTCGACGCACTGGAACTGCCGGAGCGCGCGGTCGACCCCGCGGCGCCCGGCCGGGAGAACACACGCATGACGGACCAGGGCCCCACACGCATCCAGATCGCCGGCAGTGCGGGCACCGACCCGTACGAGGTGCTGGTCGGCCGACAGCTGCTCGGTGAGCTGCCCTCGCTGATCGGCGACCGCGCCCGGCGGGTCGCGGTCCTGCACCCCGAGGCGCTCGCCGAGACCGGAGAGGCAGTCCGTCAGGACCTCGCCGACCAGGGGTACGAGGCCATCGCCATCCAGCTGCCGAACGCCGAGGAGGCCAAGACCGCCGAGGTCGCGGCGTACTGCTGGAAGGCGCTCGGCCAGACCGGATTCACCCGCACCGACGTCATCGTCGGCGTCGGCGGCGGCGCCACCACCGACGTGGCCGGGTTCGTCGCGGCGACGTGGCTGCGCGGGGTGCGCTGGATCGCCGTACCGACGACCGTGCTCGCCATGGTCGACGCGGCCGTCGGCGGCAAGACCGGCATCAACACCGCCGAGGGCAAGAACCTCGTCGGCGCCTTCCACCCGCCGGCCGGGGTGCTCTGCGACCTCGCCGCCCTCGACTCGCTGCCGGTGCACGACTACGTCAGCGGCATGGCCGAGATCATCAAGGCCGGTTTCATCGCCGACCCTGCGATCCTCGACCTGATCGAGTCGGACCCGGAAGGCGCCCGGACGCCCGCCGGTCCGCACACCGCCGAGCTGATCGAGCGGTCCATCCGGGTCAAGGCCGAGGTCGTCTCCAGCGACCTCAAGGAGTCCGGGCTGCGCGAGATCCTCAACTACGGGCACACCCTCGCCCACGCCATCGAGAAGAACGAGCGCTACAAGTGGCGCCACGGCGCGGCTGTCTCCGTCGGCATGGTCTTCGCCGCCGAGCTGGGCCGGCTGGCCGGACGCCTCGACGACGCCACCGCCGACCGGCACCGCACCGTCCTGGAGTCCGTCGGACTGCCGCTCACCTACCGCGGCGACCAGTGGCCCAGGCTGCTGGAGAACATGAAGATCGACAAGAAGTCCCGCGGCGACCTGCTGCGCTTCATCGTGCTCGACGGCCTGGGCAAGCCCACCGTCCTGGAGGGACCCGACCCGGCGGTGCTGCTCGCCGCGTACGGGGAGGTGTCGGCGTGACCCGCCGGGTCTTCGTGCTCAACGGGCCGAACCTCGGCCGGCTCGGCTCCCGTGAGCCCGATGTGTACGGCGCGACGTCGTACGCCGGACTCGTCGAGACCTGCCGGACGCTCGGCAAGGAGCTCGGCTTCGACGTCGACGTCCGGGAGACCAACGACGAGGGCGAACTGATCCGCTGGCTGCACGAGGCCGCGGACGGGTCGATTCCGGTCGTTCTCAACCCGGGAGCCTTCACCCATTACTCGTACGGAATGCGGGATGCGGCCGCTCAGCGCACCGCCCCGCTCATCGAGGTGCACATCTCGAACCCGTACGCACGGGAGGAGTTCCGTCACACCTCGGTCGTCGCGCCGGTTGCCACGGGGACCGTCGCCGGCTTCGGTATCGGCTCCTACCGGCTTGCCCTGCGCGCCCTCGCCGACGAACTGGCGGACTGAGCAACCAGTCGGCCCCCGGGCTGCTCGGTGCGGTGCCCGCGCAGCGCCCGGCCGTGCCCGCCGCCGTCGAGGCACC
>NZ_JBEZKL010000064.1:18468-40562 GCF_040704695.1 Streptomyces sp. NPDC048411 | reverse complement strand
GTGCGACGCTGTTGGTGACCAACCGCGTCGCACTGCCCCCGGGCCCCCGTTTTCGATCGCCGGAAGGGCTCACGGCTTCCCCCGCGACGGGGAGTGGGCGCCCGACGCCCTGCGACTCCGCTCGCCGAACCACTCCCTGTCGCGGGGAAGCCGTCAGGGCCGCTTCTGCGGGCGGTACGACGGAGGGCGGTCACCCTGGTCGGGGTGACCGCCCTCCGTCGCGCCTACGGGGCCTACTTGCCCTTGGCGGCTTCCTTGAGCTTCGAGCCCGCGGAGACCTTCACGCTGTAGCCGGCCGGGATGTTGATCGGGTCGCCGGTCTGCGGGTTACGAGCGGTGCGAGCGGCACGGTGGGTGCGCTCGAAGGTCAGGAAGCCGGGGATGGTGACCTTCTCGTCGCCCTTGGCGACGATCTCACCGACGGTCTCGGCGAGGGCGGCCAGCACGGCGTCGGCGTCCTTGCGGGTCACCTCGGCGCGGTCGGCCAGGGCGGCCACCAGCTCACTGCGGTTCATGTTGTTACTCCCGTGTTCTTCTTGCCTGTGAGGCGTGAGATCGAAGCCGATGCTGCCAGGGCCCTCGGACAGTCCCCGAAGCCGGGTCTGTCATTAGACCTCGCGCCTTGTGGGGTCTCCCCCGGACGTAGTCCTTGGGGAAGCATCCTGCCCCCACCTGCGGCGGGAAAGCCAATCCGGCACCCTCCGGAGTCACACGAAAGCGCCACTGCCTCGTCGTGGTGACGTTCCGTCGACTCCCTTAAGCGGTCCGCAGCGGGTGCGGACCTCTGCGGGGCTCGCTGCCCGCCCACCCTAAAGGGGCGTTTGGGGTGCCGCGACACGCGACGCGCCGTCGGTCAGGTCGACGTGGGGGGCACCGCGGCCGTGGGCGGCGACGGCGGGGGCCGTGGTGGGTTCTGTGAGTGAGTGGTTCAGCCGAGGTCCCCCGGGCCCGTCACAGTGCCCCCGACGCCCTTCGCGGCGTTCCGGACGGCTCCGGCAACCGCTCCCGCGACCCTCTCGTTGAAGACCGACGGGATGATGTAGTTGGCGTTCAGCTCGTCCTCGGCGACGACGTCGGCGAGGGCGCGGGCCGCGGCCAGCATCATGTCCGTGTTGACCGTGCGGGACTGAGCGTCCAGCAGACCGCGGAAAACGCCCGGGAAGACCAGCACATTGTTGATCTGGTTCGGGAAATCGGAGCGGCCGGTGGCGACAACTGCTGCGGTCTGGCGGGCGATTGCCGGGTCCACCTCGGGGTCCGGGTTCGCGAGCGCGAACACGATCGCGTCGTCCGCCATCGCCGCGACGTCGTCGCCGTCCAGCACGTTCGGGGCGGAGACGCCGATGAAGACGTCGGCGCCCACGACCGCCTGCTTGAGGGTGCCGGTCATCGACTCGGGGTTGGTGTTCTCGGCGATCCAGCGCAGCGGGGAATCGGCATCGGCGGAGACCAGGTCCTCGCGGCCCGCATGTACTACACCGTGGATGTCGGCGACGACAGCGTGCTTGACGCCCGCGGCGATGAGCAGCTTCAGAATGGCCGTACCGGCCGCTCCGGCGCCGGACATGACGACCCGCACATCCCCAATTCCCTTACCCACCACGCGCAGTGCGTTGGTCAGCGAGGCCAGGACGACGATCGCGGTGCCGTGCTGGTCGTCGTGGAAGACGGGGATGTCGAGGGCCTCGCGCAGCCGTGCCTCGATCTCGAAGCAGCGGGGTGCGGAGATGTCCTCCAGGTTGATGCCCGCGAAGCCGGGGGCGATCGCCTTGACGATCTCGACGATCGCGTCGGTGTCCTGGGTGTCCAGGCAGATCGGCCAGGCGTCGATGCCGGCGAACCGCTTGAAGAGGGCCGCCTTGCCCTCCATGACCGGCAGGGCCGCCATCGGGCCGATGTTGCCGAGACCGAGCACCGCGGAGCCGTCCGTCACAACTGCGACGGAGTTGCGCTTGATGGTGAGGCGGCGGGCGTCCTCGGGGTTCTCGGCGATCGCCATGCAGACCCGCGCCACACCCGGGGTGTAGATCATCGAGAGGTCGTCACGGTTGCGGATGGGGTGCTTGGACGCCATCTCGATCTTGCCGCCGAGGTGCATCAGGAACGTACGGTCGGAGACCTTGCCCAGCACGACACCCTCGATGTCGCGCAGACCTTCGACGATCTCGTCCGCGTGCGAGGTGGAGGAGGCCGCGATGGTGACGTCGATCCGGAGCTTTTCGTGACCGGAAGCGGTCACGTCGAGGCCGGTGACCGAACCGCCGGAGGACTCCACGGCCGTGGTCAGCTGGGAGACTGCTGTGCCGCTCGCGGGCACCTCCAGCCTGACCGTCATCGAGTACGAGACGCTGGGCGCCGTTGCCATGGCCGAGTCCTTCGCTTTCCCTAGCTTCATTGCCACGCGGCCGGGGCGTTCACCTCGGACACGCTTCCCGATATTCGCACCTACTGATGGGTAGCCGGTAATGACTGCCGCGTTTCGGAAAGTAGTTTCCACCATACGAGATAGGAGGTGTTGAGCGGAACCCCCCCACCGGGGCGACGGACATGCCAGGGCCACAAACAAGAACGGACCCGCGCCACCGGAAGGTGACGCGGGTCCGTCTTTTCACTTGAGTGGCACCGACCCGCCATGCTCGCCTCGCGGCAAGTGGTCGCTCGTAGCGACGAAGGTTGGGCCCGGGGGCTTGGATCGAACCGGTGCCGACACCAGGCTAACAAAGACCCCGGAGAAGTGATTCCCCCATCTCGGGTTGACTTCTCCCCGCCGGTCTCCGCCCGCCTCCGCCGGCCTCCGGCTCAGTCCCTCAGCAGGTCCGGCACACCGTCCTCGTCGGGCAGGTCCCGCTCCCCCGACACCACGGTCAGCTGCTGCGTCGCCCGGGTCAGGGCCACGTACAGCACCCGCAGACCGGCCGGTGACTCGTCCGCGATCTCGGCGGGCGAGACGACCACCGTGGCGTCGTACTCCAGGCCCTTCGCCTCCAGACTGCCCAGCGCCACCACCCGGTCGCCGAGCTCCGCCAGCCACTTCCGGGCCTGCGCGCGCCGGTGCATCGCGACGACGACACCGACCGTGCCGTCCACCTCGCCGAGGAGCCGCCGCGCCTCCTCCCGTACCGTCCCGGCCGGATCGCCGTCGCGCAGGGCCACGAAGCGGGGCTGCACGCCGGTCGAGCGGACCGCGGCCGGGGACTCCATGCCGGGCATCGCGAGCGCCAGCACCTTCGACGCGAGCTCCGCGATCTCCGCCGGGTTGCGGTAGTTCACGGTGAGCGTGAAGTGACGGCGCGGGCGCTTGCCGAGCGCCTCGTCGCGCGCCTGGGCCGCCTCGTCCGGATCCGACCAGGAGGACTGCGCCGGGTCGCCGACGATCGTCCAGGTGGCCGTCCGGCCGCGGCGGCCGACCATGCGCCACTGCATGGGCGTCAGGTCCTGCGCCTCGTCGACGATGACGTGCGTGTACTCCGTGCGCTCCGCCGCGAGCCGCTCGGCCCGCTCGCGTTGGCTCTCCTCGCGCTGCGGCATCAGCTCCTCCAGACCGGAGAGCTGGTCCAGCGGATCGAACTCGCGCTTCTTCTTCGGCCGGTGCGGGGTGCCGAGCAGGGTGTGCAGCTCGTCGAGGATCGCCACGTCGTGCACGGACAGGGGGCCCTGGCCGGTGCTGTCCAGCCGCTTCAGCGAGCGGGCGAGGCGGCGCACCTCGCCCTGGTTGAGGACCCGGCGCGCCCACCGGCCGAGCCGCTTCTCGTCGGCCATCGCGGCGAGCACCCCGCGCGGGGTGAGCTCGGGCCACCAGGCGTCCAGGAACACCAGGAACGGCGTCTCGGTGGAGACGTCCTCGTCGAAGGAGGTACGCAGTTCCGCGGCGAGTTCCGGGTCGGTGTAGCGGCCCCGGCCGGAGGACTTGTTCCACAGGGCGTCCAGAAGCAGCCTGCGGGCACGCGGGCGCAGCAGGTTGACCGGCGCGGTGCCGCCGAGGACGGACTGCCGGATGCGGTGGAGCTCGTCGGCGTTCAGCTCCACGCGGGCGCCGAAGGCGACGACGCGCAGCCGGGTGGGGGTGGTGAGGGGCGCGGCAGCCCCGTCCCCGGACTCGTCGGGCTCGCCGAACGACAGCTGGCCGTCCTTCTCGTTCTGCGGCGCGCCCGGGGTCCGCGGCTGTTCCAGCGCCCCGCGGGCCGCCTTGCGCAGCACCTGGAGCATCCGGGAGGAGCCCTTGATCCGCGCGACGGCCGGTTCGTCGTACGTGGTGGCGCCCTCGACACCCGCCGCCTCGTCGGAGAGCGAGCCGACCGCGCGGATCGCGACCTGCCCCTCCTCGCCGAGCGAGGGCAGCACCCCTTCGGTGTACGCGACGAGGAGCGGGGTCGGAGAGACGACGAGAATGCCGCCCGCGTACCGCCGCCGGTCCTGGTAGAGCAGGTACGCGGCGCGGTGCAGGGCCACGGCGGTCTTGCCGGTGCCGGGACCGCCGGAGACCTCGGTGACGGCGGCGGCGGGCGCCCTGATCACCAGGTCCTGCTCGGCCTGGATGGAGGAGACGATGTCCCGCATGGTGTGGCTGCGGGCCTGGCCGAGCGCCGCCATCAGCGCACCGTCACCGATCACGGGCAGCTTGTGGCCGTCCTTGTACGCGGTCAGCTCCGGGCGCATCAGGTCGTCCTCGACCCCGAGGACCTTGCGGCCCTTGGACCGGATGACCCGGCGTCGCACCACCCGGCCCGGCTCCTTCGGCGTCGACCGGTAGAACGGCGCGGCGGCCGGTGCCCGCCAGTCGATGACCAGCGGTGCGTAGTCGGCGTCGAGGACCCCGATCCGGCCGATGTGGAGCGTCTCCGCGATGTCGGCGGTGCTGTCGTCGCGTACGGCGTCGTCGGCCGGTTCGACGGAGGTGTAGGCGCCGTCCGGACCGCGCTCACCGTCCTTGCCGAGCAGCAGATCGATCCTCCCGAAGAGGAAGTCCTCGAACTCGCTGTTCAGCCGGTTGAGGTGGATCCCGGCCCGGAACACCTGGGCGTCGCGCTCGGCGAGCGCACCCGGGGTTCCGACCTGACCGCGCTTGACGGCATCGTTCATGAGGAATTCCGCCTCGTGGATCTTCTCCTCAAGGCGGTGATAAACACGGTCGAGATGTTCCTGCTCGACACCGATTTCCCGGTCCCGCAACGAATCGACAGCGGCATCCTGCGCGGCCACCGAGGCCCCCTTCTGACGTGCATTGGGCAGCCGTCAACCTTATGCGAAGGGGGCCCGCCGCGCATCTGCGGCGGGCCCGGATCATGCGCGTCGCAGGTATCGATTGCGCGTCGGACCCCGATGGCGGGTGCTTCCACGGCCCGATTTCCCGCTGTCATCCCCTACGCGTCGATGTCCACCAGCCGCTTGCCGTCGAAGGTCCGCACCTCGAAATGGTCGATGTCGGCGC
This sequence comes from Streptomyces sp. NPDC048411, assembly GCF_040704695.1. Taxonomy (NCBI): domain Bacteria; kingdom Bacillati; phylum Actinomycetota; class Actinomycetes; order Kitasatosporales; family Streptomycetaceae; genus Streptomyces; species Streptomyces sp. NPDC048411. The sequence goes on along the minus strand of NZ_JBEZKL010000064.1, from coordinate 35,134 downwards.
GGTCCATCGCCGCGCCGCCGTGGACGTAGAGCGGGTACTTCGCGGACGGGTGCGGGGAGTCCTTGATGCCGTAGCCCCACTTCGGGACGGACCAGGAGGTGACGACCTCCTCCTCGCCGCTTCTGGACACGGCGATCAGGCTGCACTTCTGCGGACCCCTGACGTTTCTGAGCTCCAGCACCGCATGCGTGCCCCACGCCTTCTTCTCCATGCCGACGGTGGCGGCGACCCGGGTGGTGGGGTCGGTCGCCTGCACCTTCTCCTGCATGTGGTGGAAGAAAGCGTCCTCGGCGGGGGTGGTGGGGTGCGGGTCGGCCGCCTGGGTCGTGCCGCTGTCGCCGCCGGTGGCCATGACCGCGACGACCGGACCACCGATGATCAGCGCCGCTGCCGCCGCCACCAGATACCTGCCGCGTCGCTTGCGCCGGGCCCGTTTGGCCGCGACCTCGTCGACCAGCCGGTCGAGCACCCGGGGTGCGGGCGGCTCCGGGACGTACGGGACGGAGCGGGCGCCCGGCACGGTGGCGGGGGCCTCGGCGAGCATCGCGAGCATGGGTTCCATCCCGGCGAACTCGTCGAGATGGGCGGCGCAGAGCGCGCAGCCCGCCAGATGTGCTTCGAAGGCGGACGCTTCGGCGTCGTCCAGGATGCCCAGGACGTATGCACCGGCGGCGTCGTGCTCCGGCCCTTCCACCGCCGCGCCGGAACCGGAACCGCCGGAACCGCCGCGTCCGCCGAAGCCGCCGAAGTCATCGGGACCGCCGAAGCTGCCCGGCCCGAGGGGGAACGCGGGGCGGCCACGCGGACCGGTGGGGCCGGTGGGGCTGGAGGGACCGGCCGGCCGGGGCCCGAAAGGCTCCCACTCGTGGTCGCTCATGCCGTGATCCCCCTCTCTTCGAGTGCGAGCTTCATCGAGCGCAGTGCGTAGAAGACCCGGGACCGCACCGTGCCGCTGGGTATGCCGAGCACTTCGGCGGCCTCATTGACCGTACGTCCCTTGAAGTAGGTCTCGACCAGTGCTTCCCGATGGGCAGGGGTCAAATCGTCGAGCGCATCCGCGAGAGTCATCAGCCACAACGCCTTGTCAATCTCGTCCTCCGCGGGAATGACCTCCAGCGGCGACGGATCGACCTCGTGCGGCCGGACCTGCCGGCTGCGATGGCCGTCGATGACGATGCGCCGGGCGACCGTCACCAGCCAGGGGCGGACAGAGCCGGTCGCCCGGTTGAGCTGACCGGCGTTCTTCCAGGCACGGATGAGTGTTTCCTGCACCACGTCCTCGGCCCGCTGACGGTCGCCGGCGACAAGGCGGAGCACGTACGCGAGCAACGGTGCGGCGTGTTCGCGGTAGAGCGCCCGCATCAGCTCCTCGTCCAAAACGGCGGAGGGTGACGCGGGCGGTTCACTGCGATGTCGAGCCCTGTGCGGACGGTCATCGGCCACGGCCGCATCCTTGCGCACCCGAACCTCCCGGTCGAGACCCTGTAGAGCTCCTTGGCCATCGAATACGGAGGCGGGCCGCGATCCATTCAAAGCCGTTCGAGATTTTTTACGTGGACACGATGTACCTGTGCACGACGGTTCACGCGGACACATCCGCCGGGGCCGCGAGCGCCGCCGTCCGCCGCCGGTGCCGGGCCACCCGCTCCCGGTTCCCGCACACCTCGCTGGAGCACCAGCGGCGGCGCCTCCCCCGTGACGTGTCGAGGTAGAGCCGTCGGCAGGTGCCGCCCTCACAGCGGCGGAGCCCGGCCCGGGCCTCCGGGTCCGTCAGGAGTTCCACGACGTCGCGGGCGACGGCGGCCAGCAGCGCCCCGCACTCGGGCTCGGCACTGAGCGCCCGTACCAGAACGCCGTTCCCGGCACGCACGGCCCGCAGCCCCGGCGGAGGCGCGGCGGCGAGTTCATTGACCCGCTCCAGCACGCCCTCGGCGCCACGACCGCCGAGCTCGGCGGTCAGCAGCCGGTCGACGCCCGTCCGCAGCAGGCGGAAGTTCAGCAGCCAGGTGTCGTCGACGGCGTCGAGACATGTGCCCTTCGGTACGAGTCCGGCGGCCACCAGCCAGTCGGCGAGCCGGTCGGTCCCGTCGAGCAGTTCGCAGGCGCCGGAGGTTCCGATCCCCGTCGCCACCAGGTCCAGGCAGAGCCGCCCGGAGTCGAACCGCCAGTCGCACGAGCCTCTACCCGCCGCCATGCGCATGTCACCGCCTCGGAGTCGCCGGTGGGAGCCACCACCAGAGTGCCCCTCGGCGGCCCGGGCCGTAACCCCTCCAACCGCCGCCGAACTCGGCGCGTACGGTGGGGCCATGAGCGACGATCTCCGCGCGGTCGCCTTCTCGGCCGGAGCCCTGCTGCTGCGGCCCTGGCGCCAGGACGACATACCGGCGCTGGTCGAGGCGTACCGCGATCCGACGATGCGCAACTGGCTGTTGCATCCCGTGACGGACGAGGCGGACGCGGAACGCTGGCTGCGGGTGCAGGCCGAGGGCCGGGAGACCGGCACCCGGTTCAGCTTCGCCGTCGTCGACACCGAGCGCGGCGACGAACTGGTCGGCAATGTGGCGCTCAAGTACCCGCACCCCGGATCCGGTTCGGCCGAGGTCGGCTACTGGACGGCGGTGTGGGCGCGCGGGCGCGGGATCGCCCCGCAGGCGGTCGAAGCGCTCACCGACTGGGCGTTCACCGCCTTCGCCGAGGACGGCCTTCGACGGCTCGAACTGATCCACCAGGAGGACAACAAAGCGTCGTGCCGGGTCGCGGTCAAGTGCGGATACGCCTTCGCGGAGATCCTCCCGGCCCGCGCGCCGTGGCCGCTCGACGGGCATCTGCACGTCCGGCACGCGGCGTAGACCGGCCGGGGCGCGCAGCGCCGACGGACTCAGCCTGCCGGCGGGCCGTCGTGCAGGATCCGCTGGAACAGCCGGTGGTCCCGCCACTCGCCGTTGATGTGCAGATAGCGCGGAGCCGTACCGAACTCCTCGAAGCCGCACTTGGTGAGCACCCGCTGGGATGCCACATTGTCGAGCACGGTCCCGGCCTCCACCCGGTGCAGCCGCAGCTCGTCCCTGGCCACGGTGCAGATCCGCTGCACGGCGGCGGTGGCCAGACCGCGTCCGGCGTACGTGACATCGACCCAGTAGCCGAGCACGGCGCTGCAGAACGGCCCGAGCACGATGTTGGAGAGCGTGAAGCCGCCGACCGCACGGTCCTCGGCGTCGGCGATCACCCAGGGCATCACCCGCCCCGCCTCGCGGTCCGCCAGTATCCAGGCCAGGCGCTCCCGCTGGCCCTGCTCGGTGTAGAAGGTGTCGGGCCGTAGGGGTTCCCAGGGCTGCATGTACGTACGGCTGCGGGTCAGCGCATCGGCGAGCGAGGCGGCGTCGCCCGGGGTGGCGGGGCGGAGTCGTACTTCCGCGTCGAGGCGGTGAGTGTCATGGATCATCCCCGCACGGTAGTCCGGCGCGCCTCCGGCCCGCACGACCGCGCTCACCCCCCACTCCCCCTCACGACGCCGGTTTCCGCCGGTCGTTCCGCTCCCGCATCCGTGGCGGCACGCCGCGCCGACCGCCCCCGGTCCGTCCTGGACGCCCGCGTATGAAGCTGCGCGTTTGAACGATGGAGCGGTGCCACCCATGCGACTTCACTGGAAGACATGACAACCAACCGGCCCACCCGCAGCCTCCACCACCTCGTCCTCGGCGGCGCGGCCGTCACCACCGGCCTGGTCGCCGGCGCGTTCCAGGTCTTCTCGTGCGCGGTCATGCCCGCGCTCGGCCGCAGCGACGACCGGACGTTCATCGAGGTCATGCAGAACATCAATGACGTCATCCAGAACCCCGTCTTCTTCGCCGGCTTCTTCGGGGCGCTGATCCTCACCGGCGTCGCCGCCTGGCAACAGCGCCACTCCCCCGGCCCCCGCCGGTGGATCCTCGCCGCGCTCGCGGTGTACGCCGCTGCCTTCCTGCTCACTTCGGGGGTCTCCGTCCCGCTCAACAACGCCCTTGCGGACGCGGGGAATCCGGCACGGATCGCCGATCCCGCCGCCGTGCGGGAGCGGTTCGAGGACGCGTGGGTCGCCTGGAACGCCGTGCGGGCCGTCCTGTGCACCGGCGCGCTCGCCCTGCTCCTGCGCGCCTCCTTCCTGACGGCCCGTCTGCGCCCTCAGGAATCCGCGCGCTTGGCGTCAGCCGCGAAGCCCAACGCCAGCCGGTAGCCGCGCTTGACGACCGTCTGGATCAGCCGCGGCACACCGAGTGCCGTACGCAGCCGGGCCATCGCTGTCTCCACGGCGTGCTCGTCCGTACCACTGCCGGGCAGGGCGCGCAGCAGGTCCGCGCGGGCCACGACCCAGCCAGGCCTGCGGGCCAGGGCGTGCAGCAGGGCCATACCGGCGGGCGGCACCGGGCGCAGCTCGTCGTCGACGAGGACGGCGTGACCGCGGATCTCGACCCGGTGGCCGGCGATCGGCAACGTGCGCGCCCCACTGGGCAGTTCACGGCAGAGCAGCCGGTTGAGCGGGGCGAGGTCCTCGGGTTCCATCCAGCGGTGGACGCGGTGCCGCGAGGTGACCGGTGGGCAACCTTGTTCTCACCGGACCGGCGGCGGCCCGGTGAGGAGGGGGACGGTCACTGCGGGGCCGGTGCGTGCCTCCGTCTCCTGGACGCACCGGTCGGCCACAGCCGGGGGCTGCGCTTCGCCGCGACGTCCTCGACCCAGCCGACCGCGAGGATCATCAGCGCCAGCAGCGGCCAGACCAGGACCAGCATCAGTTCCGCGTACGAGTCGCTTATGTACGTACCGAGGTGATCACCGACCCAGGGGACGTTCCACAACTGGTCGATGAGCGGCGAGGTCGCCATGATCAGCAGGTTGTGCCAGAGGTAGATCGTCACCGCGCGGTTGTTGGCGAGGGTGATCAGGCCGTCCAGGCGGGCCAGCCTGCCGGGGAGCTGTTGCCAGGACGGTGCGTACTGGAGCAGTATCGCGCAGAAGCCGAGCGACCAGGTCGCCTGGGCCAGCGGGATCTCGTCGAGATTCCAGCCCTCCTCCGTCAGATGCGCCGAGGCCCACCACAGTCCGAACGCCATCGTGAGCGCGGCGAGCGAGACCGCCAGATAGCGCGGGATCTTCTTCAGCAGCCCGTCGTGGTGGGCGAAGCCGAGAATCCAGCAGGAGCCGAACACCGCGAAGTCGACGAGCCCCTCGCCGGTCTCCCCGGGGACGGTGACCAGTCCGGTGCCGAACACGGCGGTGAGGCCGAGCGGGGCGAACAGCGTCGGCCAGGGCATCCTGCGGAAGGCCTTCAGTAGCAGCGGCGAGGCGAGCACGAACCAGAGGTAGGCCCGGATGTACCAGAGCGGGCCGACGGCCTGGTCCGCCCAGGACACCTCCAGGAAGCCGCCCTCTGAGCCGCTCTCCCAGGGATACGGCGGGGCGCCGACCGGAAGGAGGTAGCAGCCCAGCTTGATGAACCACCAGATGCCCTCCTCCTTCACGGGCTTCCAGCCGAGGGCGAACATGACCGGGACGACGACTGCGGCGAACACCCACATCGGGGGCAGCAGACGGCGGAGCCGGGCGCGGACGACAGTCGGGGCGGGGCGGTCAAGCGAGCGTGCCATCAGCGACCCCGCGAGGGCGAACATGACACCCATGGAGGGGAACACGACCGTCAGCCAGGCCCAGCTGAAGGTGTGGAAGACGACGACACGGACGAGGGCGACGGCGCGCAGCAGGTCGAGATAGCGGTCGCGGCCCGGCCTCTTCGGGGCGGGCGGGGCGGTGGTCTCCGACGACGGTGCGGCGGACTGTCCCGGCACCGGTGCCGGGGCCGGGTGCGGCGGAGGGACTGCGGGGGTGTAGCTGCTCGTCATGCGACGGGCCTCCGATCGTTGACACGCCTGCGCTGGCTCACCATCGCGCCGGGTGCTTCCACCACTCCGGTACGGCGCAGCTTCTGCCAGCGCAGCCGGCCGCCGGTGAGTGCGGTGATCCAGGACTGGAGCAGTACCACGTACATGAGCTGCCGGTAGAGGATCTGCTGGAGGGGCAGCGAGATCAGATGCGTCATGCGTTCCCGGTCGAGCCGGAAGGCGTACGCGGCGCAGACGGCCTGCACCGTGAGGACGCCGAGCCAGGCGACGACGGTCTTCTGGGTGGGGCCGAAGGCCAGCCCGTACAGCAGGAAGACATCGATGAGGGGCGCGAGCAGCGGGGCGACGACCATGAACAGGGCGACGAACGGCAGGCCGACGCGCCCGAAGCGGCCGGACGGTCCGCGTTCGATGACGGCGCGGCGGTGCTTCCAGATCGCCTGCATGGTGCCGTACGACCACCGGTACCGCTGCGACCACAGCTGCTGCACGGTCTCCGGCGCCTCGGTCCAGGCGCGGGCGTCCTCCGCGTAGACGACCTGCCAGCCGTCGCGGTGCAGCGCCATCGTGACGTCGGTGTCCTCGGCGAGGGTGTCCTCGCTCATGCCGCCGATCCGGTCCAGCGCATCACGGCGGAAGGCGCCGACCGCGCCGGGGATGGTCGGCATGCAGCGCAGCATGTCGTACATCCGGCGGTCTAGGTTGAATCCCATCACGTACTCGATGTGCTGCCAGGCGCCGATCAACGAGTCGCGGTTGCCGACCTTGGCGTTCCCGGCGACGGCGCCCACCTCCGGGTCGGCGAACGGCTGGACGAGTTCGCGGACGGTGGCGGGTTCGAAGACCGTGTCGCCGTCCATCATCACGACGATGTCGTGACGGGCGTGTGCGATGCCGTTGTTGAGGGCGGCGGACTTCCCGGCGTTGCGCTGGCGGATGACGCGGACGTTCGGCAGCCGCAGCGCCTCGACGATGTCCGCCGTGCCGTCCGTGGAGCCGTCGTCGATGACGATGATCTCGATGGGGTGGTCGCTCGCCACCAGGGAGCGCACGGTGTTGGCGATGCATTCGCGTTCGTTGTACGCGGGTACCAGCACCGAGACGGGGCGGGTGTACGCGGGTCCCCGGCCGAAGCCCCGCCCTCGGACCTTTCGGGCGTGCAGGAAGGACAGCAGCAGCATCAGGCCGAAGCGGGCGAGGACGAGCACCCCGATGACGACGAGCCCGACCACCAGCGCGTCGGTGATGTTCTCCGAAAGTCCGACGGCGTACACGAACGCCTTGCCCCTCCACAGCGCGAGCCCGGTCACGGGGGTGTGCGCGCTGGGGGCACCGAGAGCGGTGGTGAGGTTGGTGAACGTGTAGCCCTGCTGCTGCATCCGCGGGAGGAACTCGCCGAGCGCCGCCACGGTCTGGGACCGGTCGCCGCCGGAGTCGTGCATCAGAATGACGGCGCCCTTACCGCCCTTGGGCGTGGCCCGTTCGATGATCGCGGGGATGCCGGGGCGCTTCCAGTCCTCGCTGTCGGTGTTGTTGACGACGGTGAGGTAGCCACGGGTGCCGACGTACTGGGTGACCGGCCAGGACTTGTTGTCCATCGCGTCGGCGAACGACGAGTACGGGGGCCGGAACAGGGACGTACGGATACCTGCCGCGCCCGCCAGTGCCAGCTGGTTCTGGGACAGCTCCCAGTCGATACGGGAGTGGGACTGGTAGGAGAGATCGGGGTGGTTGAAGGAGTGCAGCCCGACCTCGTGCCCCTCCTCGACCATGCGGTGGACGAGTCCGGGGTAGCGCGATGCCATGGTTCCGGTGACGAAGAAGACGCCGTGCGCGCCGTACTTCTTCAGCTCGTCGAGGACTCGCGGGGTCCACACCGGGTCGGGGCCGTCGTCGAAGGTCAGCACGATCCGGTGATCGGGGACGGTCAGCGACTTGGCGGGCCCGGTGGTGCTCCGGGCATCGATGACCGGACCGCCGCCGAGGATGGTGTCGGGCACACGGTCCGTGGCCGCCGGGGCCTGAATGCGGTGGTCGGCGAGGATTTCGCTGTGCACGTAACCGCGCAGCATCAGCATGGCGAGCAGGGCAACGAGGAATACGGACGGCAGCAGATAGCGCATGGGAAGCCCGCGCCGCCTGTTCCGCTTCTGTCTGTTGTGCCTGCCCCGCGAGGCGGGGGTGGTCATCTAGTGGGTGCCTTCTTACTCTTCCACGGGAGGATCCGGGGACTCGGTGGGCTCGGTGGGCGACGGCGTGGGACCGGGATCGACGGGCGGCGTCGTGGTGGCTGCGGGCGACTCGGGGGCCGACGTCGCCGGGCCGGGCTTCGTGCCACCGCCGGTGTCACCCGTATGGGTGGCGCCGACGGTGGGCTTCGACGGGGCCTTGCTGGATGCGGACGCGGACGGGGTGCTGGACCCGGCACTGCCCGAAGGCTTCGCGCGGACGTCGGTCGCCGGATCCGCCGCCGTGGCGGCCGGTGCCGCGCCCACCGGCACGACCGTGGCCGCGCTGCCCGACGGAGTGGGCGGCACCCGGACCTCTTCCGCCTTCTTGTGCTGTTTCTCGCCGGAGAGCGGCAGCCACGGCGCAGTGGAATTACCGCTGAGCAGGGCGACGACCAGCGTCACCGCGTAACAGGCGCAGACCGCGGCAAGGACCCAGCCCAGACGCCTGAACGTCTTGCTGCGCCGACCGCTCTCGTCGACGAAGACCGGACCGTCGGAGCCTTCGGGGGCTCCCGGTTCGACCGAGAGCTCGGAGAGTTGACGCCCGAGACCGTCGCGCTGGACGGTGACGTCGTTCCATTCGTGCGTGTGCCCGGTCCGGGCACCTTCACGCCAATTTTCCACGGGTGTAGGCACAACTCCCACTCGGATAAACGGGCGCGCACGTTTGAGCCGGTCTCGTACCGGCGAACCGGGCCCCCACCCAGTCCGCGCGCCCCTCAGCACCTTGCACCCGGAGGATGAATGTGGTGTACGAAGCTGACGAAAATAGCCCTGAACGGGTGATGCTCACGGTACGAGATGCACCGTTTTCACCCGGCCCGCGACCGGTCGACAGGTCCAAAACTGCACGTCCGATCCATGTTTATCCCTTCGGGAGTTGAGGCATCGTTGGGCAACCAATCGACCAATCGGCCCCTCCTCCCGGACAAATGTTCCTATCGTGCGGGCACTTCACGAGAATCGAGAACGGCATGTCGGCCATCCTCATCACGGTCGGCCTCGCGGCCACCTTGTCCGGCTGCGCCGCGGCAGCCCTGCGATGGCTGCCTCCGTGGCTGTCCGGATACGTGGCACGCCCCCGGGCCTGGGGGATCGGCATGGCCGGCATCGGCCTCTTCGCCCTGACCTGGGTCCCCTCGCTGCGTGAGCGCATCGAGGACGCGGGGTCCGTGGCGGTCGCCGTCCCGTTCGTGGTGCTCGTCGCCGGACTCGCCGGCCTGGCGTTCTCCGGCGGCGGCCGCCGCCGGAGCCGCCCGACCCGCTGAGCCGTCTCCGGGCCGCCCCTTCACCTCTGCGACATCAGTGCCAGATCGCCCTCGGGAAGCCAGCTCCCGGCGGGTACCTCCAGCCCCCGTTCCGCCGCCGTCACCCTCGCCGCGACCCGCCGCAGCGCGTCCACCCCCGGGTGTTTCAGCCCCTTGCGCCACACCAGCGACACCGGTGACAGCGGTACGGGGTCGACCAGCGGCCGTACGACCATGCCCGGCACCTCGATGAACTCGGTGCTCGCCAGCACCGACCAGCCCTGCTTCCGCACCACCCGGACGAACTCCTCCTCCCCCACGATCTCCGGGAACGGGGCCACCAGTTCGATCCCCCGCCCCGCGAAGAGCCGCTCCGCGAGGTCGGTCCACTCTGCCGTGGCCGGGTTGCCCGCCGCCGCGTACAGCCGCTCCCCCGCCAGCGCCCCCATCGGGACCTGGGCGAGCGAGGCCAGCGGATGGTCGTCGCGCAGCAGGACGGTCAGCCGTTCGAAGCAGACCGGCTGATGCGCCAGCCCCGCCCGCACCGCCGGATCCAGCCCCGCGACCCGGCCGAAGGAGACGTCGAGCCGCCCGGCCAGGATCTCCGCGGCCGCCCCCGTCAGCCCGCTCAGATAGCGCGCCACGAACTCCACTCCCGGCGCCTCGTCGCGGGCCAGCCCGAGCAGTCGGTGACCCGTCCCGATCGGGACGCTGACGTCGACCAGCAGCGGGCGCGTCTGCACCGCCCAGGCGGCGCGGAGGTCCTGGTGGGCGGCGATCACCCGGCGGGCGTGCGGCAGCAGTCGTTCGCCGTCGGGTGTGAGGGAGACCTGGCGGGTGCTCCGTACGAACAGCTCCGCACCGAGCTCGCGCTCCAGTCGGCGGATGTCGCGGCTGAGTGCCTGCTGGGCCAGGTAGAGCCGGGCAGCGGCACGGGTGAAGTGCAGCTCCTCGGCGACGGCGACGAAGGCGCGCAGCAGCCGCGGATCGATATCGGAGGAGGTCACCGGCCCGAATTTACAACACAGATGCGTGAATGAGTGCGGAGCAGGTGTTGGACCGCACGGGCCGGCCACCGCGAGGGTTGAGCCCATGCCGTACGACACTCCCACCACGCCCCTGCATGCCGTCTCCGGAGACATGCTGGTGATCGCCCTGCGGACCGGCGCCCCCGTCCGCCGCGCCTCCACCAACCCGTACCGCCGACTGCTCGCCACCCCCGGCGCCCGCGCGTTCACGGCGGGCAACCTGATCGCCAGGCTGCCGATGGGCATGTTCAGCGTCAGCGCGATCGTCATGATCGCCGGGTCGCGCGGTTCGTACGCCCTGGCCGGGGCGGTCACCGCGACCGGACTCGCCGCGACCGCCGTGGTCGCGCCCTGGACGGCCCGGCTCGTCGACCGGTACGGCCAGGCCCGGATCGCCGTGCCCGCCACCGCGATCGCCGTACTCGGCTCGCTCGCGCTGCTGCTCTGTGTGCACTACGACGCCCCGGACTGGACGCTCTTCGCCGCCTACGCCGCGACCGCCACCACCCCCAACACCGGCGGCATGTCCCGTGCCCGGTGGGCCCATCTGCACCGCGGCGACCCGGCCGCCCTGCACACCGCGAACTCCTTCGAACAAGCCGCGGACGAGCTGTGCTTCATGCTCGGCCCCGCCCTCGCCGCGTTCCTGTGCGCGGCGCTCTTCCCGGAGGCCGGGACGCTCATCGGTGCGGTGCTGCTGATGACGGGCATGCTCATCTTCGCCGCTCAGCGCGCCACCGAACCCCCGGTGGCGCCTGCCACACGGGCGGGCTCCCCGCTGCGCACCCGGGGCATGCCCGCACTGCTCACCGCCTTCCTGGCCACCGGCGCGGTCTTCGGCGCCATGGAGGTCGTCACGATCGCGCACGCCGGAGGCGCGATCCTGGCGCTCCAGGCGGGCGGCTCGTGCGTGGCGGGACTGCTGTACGGGTCGCTGCGCCCGGCCGTGGGCATCCGGCGGCGGCTCCTGTGGTGCCTGGCGGGGATGACGGCGCTGATGTCCCTGCCGCTGCTCGCCGCCTCCTCGACCGATTCACTGCTTGCGCTGGCCGGAAGTCTGCTGCTGGCCGGCGCGGCGACGGCGCCGACGATGGTCACCGGGATGACGTTGGTGCAGCGGCTGACCCCCGAGGGTCAGTTGAACGAGGGCATGACGCTCTCCGTCACCGCGCTGCTGGGCGGAATAGCGGCCGGTTCGGCGACCGGCGGCTGGGTGGTGGAGCACGCCGGGACGGTGACGGCGTACGTGGTGCCGGGGTGCGCGGCGGGGCTGGCGCTCGCGGTGGCGGCGGCCGGGGTCCGCGTGCGCGGCAACGGCGCGTGACCCCGCACCGGCGCGAGGGTGCCGTGCCCGTACACAGAACGAGGACCCCGCTGCCGGTGGGCAACGGGGTCCTCGTTCACATGGGAATTGTGGAGATGGCGGGAATCGAACCCGCGTCCAACGGTGCAGAATCAGGGCTTCTCCGTGTGCAGTTCGCTGCGCTTTTCTCGGCCCCGGAAATCACGCGAACAAGTCTCCGACGGGCTCAGTCACTGTTTGATTTCCTTCCAGGCCCCGTGACCGGGCCTAGAAGTTTAGATCCCTTGATGATGCCAGGATCCGGGTCGGGATCACCCCCGGGCTGACACTTCGCAAGTCGCTACTTAGGCAGCGAGGGCGAAGGAATCGCGCTTGGTGTTGGCGATTATTGGTTGCGACATATGGTTTACGAGATCATTGCCGCTTCCTCGACACGCTTCCCCTGCTTCGACATCCGCTGTCGAAACCGATCATCCCCATGTTGTTTTTTCAAATGCACGCACCCGCTGTGGAGTGCAGTGCCATCGTACGTGACCAACGGGCGACGGTGCCAGCCTATTCCCGGCGGGCCTCACTCAGGCGCTCCGCTGCCGCCGCCGGGCCGCCGAGATCGCGCGGTTCGTCTCGCGCAGGTCCTGCTTCTCGCGCAGCGTCTGCCGCTTGTCGTACTCCTTCTTGCCCTTGGCGAGCGCGATCTCGACCTTGACCCGGCCCTCCTTGAAGTACAGCGCGAGCGGCACGATCGTGTGCCCCGTCTCCTGCGACTTCGACTCCAGCTTGTCGATCTCGGCCCGGTGCATCAGCAGCTTGCGCTTGCGCTTGGCGGAGTGGTTGGTCCAGGTCCCCTGCACGTACTCGGGGACGTGCACGTTGTGCAGCCACGCCTCGTTCCCGTCGATCTGGACGAAGCCGTCCACCAGCGAGGCCCGGCCCAGCCGGAGCGACTTGACCTCGGTGCCCATCAGCACGAGACCGCACTCGTAGGTGTCGAGGATGTGGTAGTCGTGCCGCGCCTTCTTGTTCTGCGCGATGAGCTTGCGCCCTGTGTCCTTTTCCTTAGCCATAGTGTGGCCATTTTCGCACTACGACCCACCCCCGAGGCCACTCAATACTGTCTCGGCCCGCCGGAGGGCCCGGGAGCTGACCACAAGATCCGGGGTGATGCCGCGGCCGTCGACGCTGCGGCCCGCCGGCGTGCGGTAGTGGCCGACGGTCAGCTCGGCCACCGAGCCGCCCGGGAGCTTGCTGGGCATCTGCACGGATCCCTTGCCGAAGGTGCGCGAGCCGACCGTGACGGCACGTCCCCGGTCCTGGAGGGCTCCGGTCAGCAGCTCGGCCGCGCTCATGGTGCCGCCGTCGACGAGGACGACGACCGGGCGGTCCGTGTCACCGCCCGGCGTGGCGTAGAGGGCGCGCTGCACGCCGTGCACGTCGTACGTGGCGACCAGTCCGCCGTCGAGGAATCCGGAGGCGGCGATCACCGCCTCGGTGACCAGCCCCCCGGAGTTGCCCCGGAGATCGAGCAGCACCCCGGCGCCCGCCGGTGCGTCCCGGACGGCGTCACGAATCCTGGCGCCCGAGCCCTTGGTGAACGAGTCGACCTTGATCAGTACAGCCGCGGAGGAAGCGGAACGGTCCGGTCCGAGCTGCTTCGCCCCGAGCCTGCGGACCGTGACGGCCTCGGTGGTGAGCCGGGCCCGGGTCAGCGTCAGTGTCCTGGCCGGGCCCGTGACGCCGCGCTGGACCACCAACACGACGGTGGTGCCCACGGCAGCGCTCGTACGGTCCCCGCGCAGCAGGGCGACCACCTCGGAGACGGGGCGCCGGTCGATCCGGCGCCCGTCGACGGTACGGAGCAGGTCGCCGGGCTCGATGCCGGCCAGGTCGGCGGGGCCGCCGGGATGGACCCGGGCCACCGCGACCAGTCCGTCGGCGGATCGCTTCGCGGCCAGGCCGACGCCCGTGTAGGAGCCGTCGAGGGCCTGCTCGAACTCCTCGTACTCCCGCTCGTCGTACACCGCGCCCCAGCGGTCCCCGCTGCGGCTGACGACCGCCTCGGCCGCCTCCGTACTCGACTTGCCGTCGGCCACCGCTTCGGCCGCCGCGGCGGCGATCTCGTCGCGGTCGACGGTGGAGGCGACGGAACGGGCCCTCATCGCCGCGGCCCTCTCCTCACTCTGCGGCAGCGACCCGGTGGCCGCCGCTGTGGCGAGGACGCTCGCGAAGACCAATGTCAGGGCCGCCCCGCGGCCGAAGCCGCGGGGCGGGAGACGATGCGTAGGGCCCGACATGGCGACGAGTCTAGGACAACGCCCCGAGGGCGCACGGCCGGTTGGCCGCACGCCCCACGGGGCTCATGTCACACCTTGAGGTACTTGCGGAGCGCGAAGAGCGCGGCAACGGCGGGCATCAGCAGACCGATCGCGAGGACCAGCGGCAGCTTGGTGAAGACCGCGTCCCAGCCGATGAAGTCGATCAGGTTGAGCTTCGACTCGAGCGCCAGTCCGCCGTCGATCAGGAAGTATCGCCCGGCCAGCAGCATGACGCAGGCGAGCACGCCACCGATGAGACCGGCGAACGCGGCCTCCATGATGAACGGCATCTGGATGTAGAAGCCGGAGGCGCCGACGAGCCGCATGATGCCCGTCTCGCGGCGCCGGCTGAACGCCGAGACGCGGACGGTGTTCACGATCAGCATCAGCGCAATGACCAGCATCAGCGCCATCACGAAGAGCGCGGCCACATTCATGCCGTTCATCAGACCGAAGAGGTTGTCCAGGATCCCTCTCTGGTCCTGGACCGACTGCACCCCGTCACGTCCGGCGAAGGCAGTGGCGACGACCTTGTACTTCTTCGGGTCGTGGAGCTTGACCCGGAACGACTCCTGCATCTGGTCCGGCGTGATGTTGCCGGCCATCGGCGAATCGCCGAACTGCTCCTGGTAGTGCTTGTACGCCTGGTCGGCCGACTCGTACGTGACCGTGTCGACGACCTTCATCTTGTGGAGGTCGCTCTCGATCTCCTTCTTCTGCTCCGCGGTGACGGCGCCCTTGGCACACTTCGGCACCGACTCCGCGTCGCTCTTGCTGCAGAGGAAGATCGAGACATTGACCTTGTCGTACCAGTAGTCCTTCATCGTGCTGACCTGTTCGCGCATCAGCAGCGCGCCGCCGAACAGGGCGAGCGAGAGGGCGACGGAGACGACGACGGCGAAGGTCATCGTGAGGTTGCGACGGAGGCCGACGCCGATCTCCGACAGGACGAACTGGGCGCGCATGGCGTCCTTTCAGTGCTCGATGCTCAGTGCTGGTAGCCGTAGACGCCGCGGGCCTGGTCGCGTACGAGACGGCCCTTCTCCAGCTCGATGACGCGCTTGCGCATCTGGTCGACGATGTTCTGATCGTGGGTCGCCATGATGACGGTGGTCCCGGTCCGGTTGATCCGGTCCAGGAGCTTCATGATGCCCACGGAGGTCTGCGGGTCGAGGTTGCCGGTCGGCTCGTCCGCGATCAGCATCACGGGGCGGTTCACGAACGCCCGCGCGATCGCCACGCGCTGCTGCTCACCACCGGAGAGCTCACCGGGCATCCGGTCCTCCTTGCCGCCGAGCCCGACGAGGTCGAGGACCTGCGGAACCGCCTTGCGGATCTCGCCGCGCGGCTTGCCGATGACCTCCTGAGCGAACGCCACGTTCTCCGCAACGGTCTTGTTGGGGAGCAGACGGAAGTCCTGGAAGACGGTGCCCAGCTGGCGGCGCATGTGCGGCACCTTCCAGTTGGACATGCGCGCGAGGTCCTTGCCGAGGACGTGGACCGTGCCCTGACTGGCGCGCTCCTCACGGAGGATGAGTCGCATGAAAGTGGACTTGCCGGAGCCGGAGGAGCCCACCAGGAAGACGAACTCGCCCTTCTCGATATCGAGAGACACATCCCGTAGAGCGGGACGGCTCTGCTTCGGGTAGGTCTTGGAGACGTTGTCGAATCGGATCACGAATGCACCACGGTCGGCCGGGAGTAGGTGTGCGTGACCATACGCGAACCGGGCTCAGCCGTGCAGGCGCGCGTCCCGTGATGGGCGATTTATGGCGGAACGGAACCGGGTGGGGGCGCAACCGGAACCGGAACGGACCGGGTGTTCCCGGGCGGGCCGCGCCGAATTCCGCGCGACCTGGCACAGTGGAGGGGGAACGGATGCGTTTCCAGGAGCGTTGTGCGGAGAGAAAGCGTATGCGGCTCCGCCGCGCGGGAGGAGGAAAGCGCATGACCTATGACCGACTGGTGTGCGCGAACTGCGCGGCGCCCGTCAACGAGGGCCGATGCCCCGTATGCCGGGCCAGCCGCGCACGGCTGCAGCAGCAGGATCAGGGACCCTTCGCGGGGCTGAGCCCGGCGATGCTGGTCGCCCTGCTGGTGGTGCTGGTGGGCGCGCTGGCGCTGCTGGCGCACCAGACCGTGTAGCTGCCCGCAGCCGCCCGTACGGCGGGAGTGAGAGTACGTGGGAAGGGCCCGGGACGCATGTCCCGGGCCCTTCTGTGTACGTAGGTGCACCTGGCGGCCGGAGGCCTTAGGCGACCGTACGACCGTTCACCAGACGCGGCAGGATCCGGAAGCCGATGCCACCGGCGATCATCGTCGCGGCGCCGACCAGCAGGAACGTGGTCTCGGCCGCACCGGTCTCGGCGAGCTCGTCCTTGCCCTTGCCCTGCTCGACCGGCTGGTTACCGACCGAGTCGGTGTCGGTGTTGTCCGCGCATACGGTGCCGTCGAGGTCGACGGTGCAGGTGCCGGTGTCGCCACCGGTGGCCGAGCCGGTGCTGCCGCCCTTGCCGGCGGTGCCGCCACCGTTGCCGTTGCCGCCACCCTGGTCACCGGCACCACCCTGGTCGCCCGCACCACCCTGGTCGCCCGCACCACCCTGGTCGCCCGCACCACCCTGGTCGCCCGCACCACCCTGGTCGCCCGCACCACCCTGGTCGCCCGCACCT
>NZ_JBEZKL010000064.1:0-18371 GCF_040704695.1 Streptomyces sp. NPDC048411 | reverse complement strand
CTACCCTGGTCACCGGCACCACCCTGGTCACCGGCACCACCCTGGTCGCCCGCACCACCCTGGTCACCGGCACCACCCTGGTCGCCCGCACCACCCTGGTCACCGGCACCACCCTGGTCGCCCGCACCACCCTGGTCGCCCGCACCACCCTGGTCGCCCGCACCACCCTGGTCACCGGCACCACCCTGGTCGCCCGCACCGTTGGTGGTGCCGCCCTGGTCGACGCCACCAGGTTCCCCGCCGTTACCACCGTCGGCATCGCCTGCGATGCCGACCTGGGCGTTGAGGGAGGCGTCACCGGCGTCCACGCCGATCCCGATACCGATACCGACGGCCGAAGCCGCACCGGCAGCGGTGAGCGAGGCACCCGCGGCGATTACCGCACCTGCGGCTATCCGCGCGACGCGGACCCGCGTCTTCTTGGTCATCTGCTGCTACCCCCAGTAGCTGTTCTCGTCAGTGGAGCAGCCATATGCGGGCTCACGGCTCTGCCGGGGGTTGCGCACTCGGCCGGGGCCACGTCGTGCCGTAGCCAAGCCGTCCTCCCCGTTCACACCCGTCCCAGACATACGCATGCTGCAGTAGCACCCTGTCCACAGATAAGGACTACGTCAAGCCCGTTCCGCGCAATGTGCACCGATTTGCGGCCGGTTGACCGTCATTCAGAATCACGACTGTGACGCAGTCACCATGGCACCCACGCAACTCGCAGCCCCAACTCCCCTTCCTGGGGCGGAATTCCGTGTGCCGGCCCGGCTATCGAGAACGGCGGCACCCGAACCCCTTGAGGGGCCCGGCACCGCCGTTCGTACGCTTCGGTGGTTACTTCTCCCGCTGCTTCCGCCAGCGGATGCCCGCCTCCAGGAAGCCGTCGATCTCGCCGTTGAAGACCGATTCGGGGTTGCCGATCTCGAACTCCGTGCGCAGGTCCTTGACCATCTGGTACGGGTGCAGGACGTACGAACGCATCTGGTTGCCCCAAGAGTTGCCGCCGTCACCCTTGAGCGCGTCCATCTTGGCCTGCTCCTCCTGGCGACGGCGCTCAAGGAGCTTCGCCTGGAGGACGTTCATCGCGGACGCCTTGTTCTGGATCTGCGAGCGCTCGTTCTGGCAGGAGACGACGATGCCGGTCGGCAGGTGGGTCAGGCGCACCGCGGAGTCGGTCGTGTTGACGCCCTGGCCACCGGGACCGGAAGAGCGGTACACGTCGACGCGGAGCTCGGACTCGTCGATCTCGATGTGGTCGGTCTGCTCGACGACCGGCAGCACCTCGACGCCCGCGAAGGACGTCTGGCGACGGCCCTGGTTGTCGAAGGGCGAGATCCGGACGAGCCGGTGGGTGCCCTGCTCGACGGAGAGCGTGCCGTAGGCATACGGAACCTGGACGGCGAAGGTGGTCGACTTGATGCCGGCCTCTTCCGCGTACGACGTCTCGTAGACCTCGGTCTTGTACCCGTGCCGCTCGGCCCAGCGGATGTACATGCGCTGGAGCTTCTCGGCGAAGTCGGCGGCGTCGACGCCACCGGCCTCGGCACGGATGTTGACCAGCGCCTCACGGGCGTCGTACTCGCCGGAGAGGAGGGTACGGACCTCCATCTCGTCGAGCGCCTTCTTGACGGACTCCAGCTCCCTCTCGGCCTCGGCGAGGGCGTCGGCGTCGCCCTCGTCCTCGGCGAGCTCGAAGAGAACCTCAAGATCGTCGATACGGCCGCGGAGGGCCTCGGTCTTGCGGACCTCGGCCTGGAGGTGCGAAAGCTTGCTGGTGATCTTCTGCGCCGCCTCCGGGTCGTCCCAGAGGGACGGCGCCGCCGCCTGCTCCTCGAGCGCGGCGATGTCCGCCCTCAGCGCTTCGAGGTCCAGGACGGCCTCGATCGACCCCATGGTCGAGGAGAGGGACTTCAGCTCTTCGGAAATATCGACGACTGCCACGGGTCCAGCGTAACGGCTGTCGGCTCGGACCATCCCCGGGCCGTCCTTTCCGCGGGGATCCGTGCGGTCACGGCACGGTTACGGAGCCGTCGGCACCGAGTTCTTCGTGTCCTGCGGGGTCGCGTCCGCGTCATCGCCGCCGAAGGCCAGCCAGCCGCCCACGCCCAGGGCCGCGCACAGCACCAGCGCCACCGCGCCCAGCGTGATGCGGCGCTTGCGGATCGCCGCCGACTTGTTCCGCGCCGAGCCCGGACGGGGCTGGCCCGGGGCGCGGGGGGCCCGGGCGGTGCCCCGAGGGCCGCCGGAGAGCTCGTCGGGGCCCGGGACACGCATGCTGGTGTGGGTGTCCCGGTTGGAGTCCGGGGAGGCGCCGGGGACCAGCGGGACCGCGCCACGACGGCGGGGTTCGTCGGGGGCCGGGGTGTACTGCTGCTCGTCATAGGGTTGCGGTTCCGGTTCGGTGCCCGGCTCGTCGACGTCCAGGGGCGGGATGCCGGCCAGGTGCGGGAGCTGCTCGCGCAGACGCGCCGCGAGCTCGGAGGCGCGCAGCCGGGAGGCCGGGGCCTTGGCCAGGCACTGCACCAGAAGCTGCCAGAGCTCCTCGGGGATGCCGGGAAGCGGGACCACTGTCTCCGTGACGTGGCGGCGCAGCACCGCGCCGGGGTGGCCGCCGCCGAAGGGCGTGAAGCCCGCGAGGAGCTCGTACAGCACCGTCGCGAGGGCGTAGATGTCGACGGCGGCGCGCGGCGGGAGGCCCTCGACGATCTCGGGGGCCAGATAGTCCGGCGTACCGATGATCTTCGTGGCCTTGGTACGGCGCGGGGTGTCGATCAGCTTGGCCACACCGAAGTCGGTGAGCAGCGCGGGGTGCGAGCCGCCGGGGCCGAGCGGTCCCTCCATGTCGAGCAGGATGTTCTCCGGCTTGACGTCGCGGTGGACCACTCCGGCGGCGTGCGCGGCCGCGAGGCCGTCCGCGACGTCCGCGACGATCGCGACCGCTGCCTCGGGGGCGAGCCGGCGCTCGCGGTCGAGGCGGGTGCGCAGATCCGTACCGCGTACCAGGTTCATGACCAGCGCCAGGTCGTTGCCGTCCACGACGAGGTCGTGGACGCCGACGATGTGCGGGTGGTCGAGCCCCAGCAGCGCGGTGCGCTCCTGCACGAAGCGTCCGACCAGCTCCTGATCGGACGCGAGGTCCTCGCGGAGCAGCTTGATGGCGACGGGGCCCTCAGGACCCTCGCCGAGCCACACCGTGCCGGCGCTACCGCGCCCCAGGATCTGGTGGGCGGTGTACCGGCTGCCGATATTCCGTGCCAAGACTGCTCCCTCAGCGGCTGGCGTTGGACCCCCGGTCGACAAAGTTACGCGGCGATCGGGGTGTTACGTGCCCTGGATGGCGCCAACCTTCACTTCTGCGGGCGAAATCGCTCCGCAGAAGTCGACAAAGCTACGAAGTTGGTGATGCGGGCTCTGTCAGCCACCACTGCTGCTGCCCAGTTTCGAGAGCCAGTGGGTGACGGAGGAGATCGCGTCGCCGATCGCTTGCCAGTAGCTCTGCCCCTGCCCGATCCAGTTCTGCAGCGGCGTCAGTTCCCAGATCAGCCAGCCCGCGACGAAGAGCAGCACCACCGTGAAGAGGCAGCCCTTGAGACAGCCGAGACCCGGGATCTTCATCGGGTTGGCGCTGCGCTGCCTCGGCTCGCGGGGCTGGCGCGGGGCCGGCCGCTGGGGCGCAGGCTGCTGCGGAGGTGCGTACTGCTGCTGCTGGGGGTGTTGCGGTTGCTGGCGGCGCTGGGGGTACTGCTGGGGCTGTTGCGGGTACTGCTGGTACTGCGGCGACTGCTGACGGTGCTGTGGAGCCTGCTGCGGCTGCTGGCGCTGCGGCCGACGGCGCAGCGGATCCTGGCCCGGATCGAGGTACTGGACCTGCGTCTGCTCATTGCGGTCGCGGGCCGCCTGCAGCTGGGACTGCCACGGGTGCGGGCCGTCGGGCTGCGGCGGGCCGTCGGGGCGCTGCGGTACGGGCGGCATGACCGCGGTCGGGTCGGCGTGCCCGCCCTGGCCCTGCCCCTGTCCGTACCCCTGGCCGGGTGAGTGCTGCATGACGCTGGTCGCCGCGTTCGGGTCGTACGCACCCGCATTGCTCGGCAGCACCTGCGTCGGGTCGGCCGCACCGGGGGTCTCCGGAACGGCTGCGGGCGCCGGGTCGGGCGCGAGCAGGGCGCCCACGCCGTCGGCGGCCGCGATCTGCGCCGAGGTGGCGTGCACACCGATGCCGGCTGCGACGGTACGCAGGCCGCGGGCCAGGTTCTCCGCGCTGGGCCGTCGGTCCGGGTCCTTGCTCAGGCAGCGCTCTATGACCGTCCAGAGCGGCGCCGGGACGGTGGTGGGGCGGCGGGGCTCCTCGCTGAGGTGCCGTTGCAGGACCTCGAGGGCCGTGCCGCCGGAGAACGGCGGGCGCCCGGTGACCAGCTCGTACAGCAGGATGCCCGCGCCGTAGATGTCGACGGCGGAGGTCTGCGGGCGGCCCTCGGCCGACTCCGGCGCCACATAGGCGGGCGTGCCGACGAACTCATGGGTCCGGGTCAGGCCCGGGGAATCGGCGAGCCGTGCGATGCCGAAATCGGTCAGCATCGGATGCATCTGGCCGTCGCGCTCGGACAGCAGGACATTCGCCGGCTTCAGGTCGCGGTGGACGACACCGTCGGCGTGGCTGGCGGCGAGCGCGTCCGCGATCTGGGCGGTGAGGAGCGAGGCGGCGACCGGGGTGAGCGGGCCGTTCTCGCGGAGGTAGCGGTGCAGGTCGGGTCCGTCGACCAGATCCATCACGAGGGCGAGGAGATCGCCCTCGACGACCAGGTCGCGGGTGCGCACGATGTTCTCGTGGGTGAGCCGCAGCAATACGGACCGCTCACGCAGGAACCGCATCACCACGTCCGCGTCGTTGGCGAGCTCCTCCTTGAGGACCTTGATGGCCACGGTCTCGCCGGGCTGGCCGGCGACGGCCGCCTCGGTGCCTGCGGTCTCCCGCTGGCGGGCGCGCCAGACGGTGCCCGTCGCGCCGCGTCCCAGCGGCTCTTCGAGCAGGTACTTGCTGCCTACCGGCCGCACGTCATGCGCTCCCTGCTGATCGTGGTGCTTACGGCCTCCCGGAGCCCTCCCCGGGAGTTTCCGGCCCACTCTAATGCCGCTCCGAGGGCTTCGAACGGGTCACCGGTCGGTCACCTTCCGGTCGTGGACGCGGTGTGGGCCATCGTGTCCGAAAGAAGACGCCCACACCGGACAGATGGTTGCCGCACACACGTGCGCCTGGCCGGTTTCCGATGGCTGCCCGGCTTCTATGCCCTGCTCCGGGTACCGCCCCAAGCAGGCACTTTTGGGTCCACAGCCGACCTTTCAAGATCACTTCGAGGTGGCCCCCGGGCATGTTGTCAGCGGCAGGTGCGAGGATGCCTCCAGCACGGAACTGTGGGGGCGGAGCCTCGCGGTACGTGACGACCTGTACCGGACGACGCGTCCGTGCCGGGTGGGGGGAATCACAGGGCGTTTCCCCTGCCGGGCACCCCGCGCAGAAGGGACCGCTGACGGCGATGCAGATCCGGCTGACCGTCCTCGCGCCGCGCAGCGGCCAGACCCCCGCGCGCGCCTGCGACGTGCTCGTCACCGCCCCCGCGGGGACGGCACTCGCCACCGTGGCCTCCAACCTGGCCGCCGCCGTCTCCGGGCCCGACGGCTCGCTCGGCGGCGGAGCGGTGGTGCTGTTCGCCGGCCGCGACCGGCTCGACGCGCAGCGGTGCGCGCTCGGCGAGCCACCACTGGTCGACGGCGCGGTGCTCTCGCTCCAGGTCCCCGGGGAGGACGAGGCGGCGGCAGACGCCGTTCCGGCGCAGTTGCACGTGGTCGCGGGGCCTGACGCGGGCGGCGTCCATCTGCTGCACGGCGGACAGATACTGATCGGCCGGTCCGCCGACGCGGACGTCCCGCTCGACGACCCGGATGTGTCCCGGCTGCACTGCGCGGTGACGGTCTCCGAGAACGGCGCGGTCTCGGTCGCCGACCTGGGCTCCACGAACGGCACCTCGCTGGACGGTACGGAGGTCCGCGACCGCCCGGTCCGGCTGCGACCGGGCGCGCTGCTGCGGCTCGGCGAATCGACGCTCCGGCTGACGCCGGGCTCGCCCACGCCGTCGCTGGCGACTGCGCCGGACGGCGAGGGGCATCTGCGGGTCGCACGGGCGGCGGGCGGGAACCTCTCGGAGGAACCGGACGGGTACGCCACCGGTCATGCGTACAGCGCGGGCGGCGCACCCGTTGCGTACGCGGACGGCACACCGGCCGGGTCCGACGACGGGGGCGCACGGGGCACCGCCCGGCGGGCGTCCGGCCGGCTCCCGGACGACGAGACACCCCGGCGCGGCGGAATAGGGGCCTGGGCGCGCCGGCTGGCGGGGAACAAGGGCGAGCCGGTGCACGAGGCGGCGCCCGACGAGGCGGGGGCGGTGGGCCTGCCGGGCCCGCTCGCGTCCGTACCGCGCCCCCGCTCGTCCTCGGCGGGGACATGGCCCGACCCGGCGGCCGTGCTGCTCACCGCGCTCGGGCCCGGACCCCGGCTGTGGGAGCGCGACGCCGAGCACCCTGAGGCGCTCGTGGTCCGGCTCGGCACCACGGACCGGGCGGAGCTGCCCGCCGTGCCGGTGACCGTGGGACTTCGGGAGGCCGGTTCGCTGGGGCTCGCCGGTCCGCGGGAGCGGCTGGCCGGGCTCGCCCGCTCGACGGTGGCACAGCTCGCCGCGCTGCACTCCCCGGCCGACCTGGAGATTGTGCTCATCAGCACGGACCGTGCCCGCAGCACCGACGAGCGCAGGCGCGCGTGGGCGTGGCTCGGCTGGCTGCCCCATCTGCGGCCGATGCACGGACAGGACTGCCGGCTGCTGCTCGCGTACGACCGTGAGCAAGCGACGGCGCGCACGACGGAGCTGGTGCGTCGGCTGGACGACGGGCCGCTCGGCACCGGCTGGGCCAGCGTCGACCGGAGCACGGTCGCCGAGACCGCCCGGCGGTACAAGGGGCCGTTCACCGTGGTGATCGTCGACGGCGACCCCGGATCCGCGGTACTGCGCGAGACCACGGCACGGCTGGCCGCCGCGGGTGCGGCGGCCGGGATCCATCTGATCTGTCTGGCCGAGACGCCGGCCGCATCACCCACCTCGCCTGTCGCGGCGACATACGAGGCCGCCTGCCATGCGTCGATCGCGTTCCGTGAATGCGGAGCGGTGGGGATGCTGAGCGGCGACGTGGCGACGGCACTGCGGCTGCTGCGCACCGTCGGCGGACAGGCCGCGGGCCACGGCACGGTGGCCACGGTGGACGCGGTGTCGGCGGCGTGGGCGGAGCGGTTCGCGCGGGCGCTGGCACCCCTGCGGACGGAGGGTCCGGCGACGGCGGCCGGCCGCCCGCCGGCAGCAGCCCTCCCCCGGTCCGCCCGTCTGCTGGACGAACTGGGCCTGGCCAGAGCCACCCCGGCCTCCCTGATGGCCCGCTGGGCCTCGACCTCCGAGACCCAGCCGGGGGCGACGGTGCGTGGGTCGGGGGGCTGGAGCGGCGGTGCCGGCGGGACCGTTTCCGGCGGTGCCGGCGATCCGGAGGCGGCAGCCGTGGACGCCCGCGGTTCGGGCCGTACGACATACCCGGGCAGCGCGGGCCCTCGCGTGGGGGCACAGCGCACGGTGCCGGTCCCGGGCCCGGCGGATGCCGGCGCCCAGGGGTCCGATGAGGACCACGGACCGGGGTCCGGGCGCACCCCATATCCCGGCAGCGAGCCGTCCGGCTCGGGCCGTACGGCGTACCCGGGAAGTGAATCCGCCGGTTCCGGCCGCACGCCGTACCCGAACGGTGAGACGTCCGGCACATGGGGCCGCACGCCGTACCCCGGTTCGGCGAACGACACGCACGCAGGCACGTCCCGGCATGCGTTCAGCCGCGACGAGGGCCGTTCAGCGGCCGGTTCGGGCCGCACCGCGTACTCGGGTGCCGACACTCCTGGCTCGGGCCGCACCCCGTACCCGGGGACGGACAACCAGGGTTCCGGCCGCACCCCCTACTCGGGCACAGACACCCCCGGCTCAGGCCGCACCCCCTACCCGGACACCGACTCGTCCGGGTCGAGCCGCACCCACCACCCCGCCGCGCCCGCACCTCGCGTCGGTGCACAGCGTTACGGCAGCGCGTCCGGCGACGCCGCCGGCTCCCGTGCCGTTCCCGGGGCGGAGCATGCAACAGCCGCCGGCACGGCCACGGCCGCCACCGCCGCGCCCGGCGCCGCAACCTCGCCGCCTCCCGCCCCCGCCTTCGCAGGGCGGCCCGTCGTCGTTCTCGGTGCCGGGCCCCGGGGTGCGGTCAGTGTCGATCTGGCCGATGAAGGGCCCCACCTCCTCATCGAGGGCCCGGCCGGCAGTGGACGTACGGAGTTGCTGCGAGCCGTCGCCGCCTCGCTGGCCGCTGCCGCGCGTCCCGACCGGCTCGGCATCCTGCTGGTCGACGGAGCCGGTGGTGAGCGCGGCGAAAGCCTGCACCCCTGCGCGGAACTCCCGCATGCGTTCACGCATTTGGTCGCCTCCGATCCGGTCAGAATGCGCGAGTTCGCCCAGGCCCTGGGTGGCGAACTGAAGCGGCGGGCCGAGCTGCTCGGTCAGCTGGACTTCAACGACTGGCATGCCCGGCACGACGTGGCGCAGCAGACGGTCGGCCGACGCGCCCCCAGCGCCGCCGAGCAGCGCGGTGACCTGGACCCGGCGATGAGCGGCACGCTCCGGCTGCGGCCCGCCGCCGCGCGGTCCGCGGATCCCGGTCCGTCGCCGCTGCCCCGGCTCGTCGTACTGGTCGACGACTTCGACGCCCTGGTCGCCCCCGCGCTCGGCAGCCCGGGACGGCCCGCCGCCGGTTCGGTCGTACGGGCGCTGGAGTCCGTCGCCAGGGACGGTGGCCGGCTGGGCGTGCATCTGGTCGCGACGTCCGCCCGCGCCGACCGCACGGAGGACACGGAGCTTGCCCGTGGGGCGCGGCTGCGCGCGGTGCTCGACGCACCCGTCGCCACACCCTCGCCGGAGGATCCGGCTCCCGGCCGCGGTCGGCTGGGGCATCCGGACGGGCGGGTGACGCCGTTCCAGGGCGGCCGGGTCACGGGCCGCATTCCGCGCACCGCGACCCTGCGACCCACCGTCGTCCCACTGGAGTGGGAGCGGATGGGCGATCCGCCGACCCGGCGCCCGGTCCGGGAACTGGGCAACGGGCCGACGGACCTGGCGCTGCTGGCCAGCGCGCTGGAGCGGGCCGCCCGTTCGGTGAACGCCGAGCGAATAGCTCCACTCGTGCCCTACCACTCCTGAGGCGTCCTCGCCCCGGTCGCCGGTGCGTCCTCGATCCCTCCCATGACCTCAAAGGCATGGGAGGGACCGCCTCGACGGGCTTTAGAGGAGCTCACAAAATGGGCGCCCGGCTCGCGACGCCTGGCACGCACGCTCGCCGCGTTGCCGAAATGCCCTAGTAGCTCCTTCCCCAAGCTCTCAGCTTCGTTCGAGCAGGGGAGACCCCATCCGAGGACATTCCGACGCCTTGCGATCGCACGCACCAGACGCCGCAAGCTGATCGGACTCCCATTTTGTGAGCTCCTCTCATCCGCAAGCCCGTACGACGAACCGAAGAAGACTGACTTCACGTCACGAGCCCATCACAATCGATCAGTTGGAGCTGAAAGCGGTATTGCGGCGTCCGCGCACCGGGCGTAGGACTGGTGCGCACAGGACGACCTGATGGACGAGCGGCACCGCCGACCGACCGGCGGTCCCACCCGTCCGTTCACGCGCACAGGAGAGACGGGGCAGCGATGCGCACAACGCTTCGGATTCGCAGGGCCGCGATGGTGTTCACCGCCGTCGGCGCACTGGCCCTCACCGGCTGCGGCGACGACGGCGGCAGCGGAAAGGGAAAGACGGGCGGAGGGTCCGGCAGTGACGAGCCGAGCTCCTCGGCCGTCGCACTGCCCAAGCTGGACGGCGAGAAGATCTCGGTCGCGGCCGTCTGGACCGGACCCGAGCAGGCCAACTTCATGAAGGTCCTCAAGGAGTTCGAGAAGCGCACGGGCGCCACGGTCACCTTCGTCCCGGCGCAGGACCCGATCGTCAACTTCCTCGGTACGAAGGTCGCGGGGGGCCAGCCGCCGGACGTCGCGATGATCCCGCAGGTGGGTGCGATCAAGCAGGCTGTGGAGAAGAAGTGGGCCAAGCCGGTCGGCGCCGATGCGAAGGCGCAGCTGGAGAAGAACTACGCGAAGGTCTGGCAGGACCTCGGCGCGGTGGACGGCACCCAGTACGGCGTCTACTTCAAGGCCGCCAACAAGTCCCTGATCTGGTACAACGCCAAGGCGTTCGAGAACGCGGGGGCGAGTGAGCCGAAGACCTGGAAGGACTTCATGGCGACGGCCGAGACGGTCTCCGCCTCGGGTGTCACCCCGGTCTCGGTCGGCGGCGCGGACGGCTGGACGCTCACCGACTGGTTCGAGAACATCTATCTCTCCCAGGCGGGCCCGGAGAAGTACGACCAGCTGGCGCAGCACAAGATCAAGTGGACTGACCCGTCCGTCAAGGACGCGCTGACGACGCTCGCCGAACTCTTCGGCAAGCCGTCCCTGATCGCGGGCGGCGCCGACGGTGCTCTGCAGACGGAGTTCCCGGTCTCGGTCACCCAGACCTTCACCGGCGGTGACCAGCCGAAGGGCGCCATGGTCTTCGAGGGCGACTTCGTCGGCGTCAACATCGCACAGACCAAGGCGAAGATCGGCACGGACGCCAAGGTGTTCCCGTTCCCGGCGGTCGGCGCCGAGTCGCCCGTGGTGACGGGTGGCGACGCGGCAGTGGCGCTGAAGGACAGCAAGGGTGCCCAGGCCCTGCTGACCTGGCTGGCCTCGGCCGATGCCGCGAAGATCTGGGCCGAGCAGGGCGGGTTCATCTCGCCGAACAAGTCCCTGGACACCGCCGCGTATCCGAACGAGGTGCAGCGCACCATGGCGAAGGCGCTGATCGCGGCCGGTGACGCCGTCCGGTTCGACATGTCCGACCAGGCCCCGCAGTCGTTCGGCGGGACGCCCGGGAAGGGCGAGTGGAAGACGCTCCAGGACTTCCTGAAGAACCCGAAGGACATCGCGGGGACCCAGGCGAAACTGGAGTCCGACGCGGCCAAGGCGTACAAGAGCTGACGGGATGACGACAGCGACAGCGGGGGGCGCCGACGCGGTGCCCGCCGCCGACAAGCGTCCCCCCGGGCGCTCCGGGCGCCCTGATCCCACAAGCCCGCGCCGGAGCGTGACCGGCACCCGGAAGATCATCGCGACGCTCTTCCTGCTGCCCGCGCTGGTGCTGCTCGGTGCGCTCGTGGTCTATCCGATCGTGTACTCCGTCTACCGGTCGTTCTTCGACCAGGCGGGTACGGGCTTCGCCGGCCTCGACAACTACAAGACGCTGTTCACGGACGACACCATCCGCACAGCGGTCAAGAACAACGCGATCTGGGTCGTGTTCGCACCGACGATCTCCACCGCGCTGGGGCTGATCTTCGCGGTGCTGACCGAGCGGATCCGCTGGGGCACGGCGTTCAAGCTGATCGTCTTCATGCCGATGGCGATCTCGATGCTGGCGGCGGGCATCATCTTCCGGCTGGTGTACGACCAGGCGCCGGAGCGGGGGGTCGCCAACGCCGTCTGGGTGGGCGTGCACGACACGTTCGCGGACTCGGCCGGCTATCCGAAGGCGCATCCGCTGCCGGTCCATCCGCTGAAGGCGGGCGGCGGCGGGTCGTTCGTCACGAAGGCGCCGGTACGGGCCGGTGTACCCGTGCGATTGCCGCTGGTCGGTGTGGCGCCCGCGAAGATGCCGACGGACGCGAAGCCGGCGAAGGCAGCCCCGACGGAGTCCGGGAAGGTCACCGGCACCGCGTGGCTGGACTTCACCAAGGGCGGCGGCGGCAAGCCCAATGTCGTCGACGCCAAGGAACTCGGCCTCAAGGGGCTGAAGATCGAGGCGGTCAAGGACGGCCAGGTGGTCGGCTCGGCGACGGCGTCCGCGGACGGTACGTTCACCCTGCCCGCCTCCGCCGAAGGCGCCCTGCTCAGGCTTCCCGCATCGAACTTCAGGGAGCCGTACAACGGGGTCGAGTGGCTCGGCCCGTCCCTGGTGACGCCCGGGATCATCGGGAGTTACGTCTGGATGTGGGCGGGCTTCGCCATGGTGCTGATCGCGGCGGGCCTTGCGGGTCTGCCGCGTGAACTCCTCGAAGCGGCCCGGGTGGACGGGGCGAATGAGTGGCAGGTGTTCCGCCGGATCACCGTGCCGATGCTCGCGCCCGTCCTGGCGGTGGTGCTGGTCACCCTGATGATCAACGTGCTGAAGATCTTCGATCTGGTCTTCATCATCGCGCCGGGCTCCTCCCAGGACGACGCGAACGTCCTCGCGCTGCAGCTGTACCGGTCCTCGTTCGGCACGGACGCGGATCTCGGGATCGGCAGCGCCATCGCCGTACTGCTGCTGCTGCTGGTGATCCCGGTGATGATCTTCAATATTCGCCGGATACGGAAGGAGGGGCGCCGATGACCACCCCTACGGCGAAGGCGACGCAGTCCCTCGGCTCACGGATCGCGGCCCGCACCGGCGGCGGCGCGATGCGCGTCTTCCTCGTCCTGGTCGGCCTGTTCTGGCTGATGCCGACCATCGGGCTGCTGCTCTCCTCGTTGCGCGGCGCCGACGACATCGCGGCGACCGGCTGGTGGAAGGTCTTCACCGCCCCGTCCGAGCTCACCTTCGACAACTACAGCCGGTTGCTGGACAATTCGACCATCACCCACTCCCTGCTGAGTACGGTCCTGATCACCGTGCCCGCCACGGTCCTGGTCGTGGTGATCGGTTCACTGGCCGGGTACGCCTTCGCCTGGATGGACTTCCCCGGCCGCGACTGGTGGTTCCTGCTGGTCGTCGGGTTGCTGGTGGTCCCCGTGCAGGTCGCCCTCGTCCCGGTCTCCAAGCTCTTCGGCGAAATCGGGATCTTCGAGACGACCTTCGGCGTGATTCTCTTCCACACCGCCTTCGGGCTGCCGTTCGCGATCTTCCTGCTGCGGAACTTCTTCGCGGAGATCCCGCGTGAACTCCTGGAGGCGGCACGGCTCGACGGGGCCGGCGAGATCCGGCTCTTCACCCGGGTCGTGATGCCACTGGGCGGTCCTGCGATCGCCTCGCTGGGGATCTTCCAGTTCCTCTGGGTGTGGAACGACATGCTGGTCGCCCTGATCTTCGCGGACTCCGACTCCCCGCCGATCACCGTGGCGCTGCAGCAGCAGGTGCGGCAGTTCGGCAACAATATCGATGTGCTGGCGCCCGGCGCCTTCGTCTCGATGGTGATTCCGCTCGCGGTGTTCTTCGCCTTCCAACGCCAGTTCGTCTCCGGCGTGATGGCGGGCGCGGTCAAGTAACCGCACGCCGAACCGACCGCAGTCCACCCGCTGTACGTCACCGTGGGGCGGGTCCCGTTACCCATGACGGGACCCGCCCCACCTGCCACTTCGCGCGAATGCCACGTTCGGCGTAACTTTCCCACCCCATCGGTCGTTTGCGGACCATCCGCCCGCGCCAGCGAACGACCCATGGATGTGTTGTGCCCCGGTTCAGTGTCATCGTGCCCGCGTACCGGGTTCAGGCGTATCTGGACGAGAGCCTGGACTCGGTGCTGACCCAGTCCTTCGAGGACTTCGAGATCATCGCGGTCGACGACTGCTCCCCCGATTCCTGCGGCGCGATCATCGACGGGTTCGCCGACCGCGACAGCCGGGTACGGGCCCTGCACCTGCCGGAGAACGTGGGTCTTGGCCCCGCCCGCAACGCCGGGATCGCGCAGGCCACCGGCGACTATCTGATCTTCCTGGACAGCGACGACACCCTCGCCCCCGGCGCCCTGCGGGCCATCGCCGACCGGATCGGGAAGACCGGCGAACCGGACGTCCTGGTCTACGACTACGCCCGGACATACTGGACCGGCGAGAGCGTACGCAACACGCTCGCGGAGCATCTCGCCGAGACCGGCCCTGTCACGTTCACGCTCGCCGACCGGCCCGGACTGCTGAAGGTCCTGATGGTCGTCTGGAACAAGGCGTACCGCCGAACGTTCGTCGAGGCCGAGGGATTCACCTTCCCGCCCGGCTACTACGAGGACACCCCCTGGACCTACCCGGTGCTGATGGCCGCCGGTTCGATCGCGGTCCTCGACCAGGTGTGCGTCGGCTACCGGCAGCGGCGTCAGGGCAACATCCTCTCCACCACCAGCCGCAAGCACTTCGACATCTTCGACCAGTACGACCGTGTCTTCGCGTTCATCGATGCCCGCCCCGCACTCGCCGTGTGGCGGCCGGTCATCTTCCGCAGGATGCTCGACCACTTCTCGACGCTGTTCACCACCCCCGGCAGGCTGCCGCGCGGCAGCCGCACCGAGTTCTTCCGCCGGGCCCGCGCCCACTGCGCCCGCTATCGCACCCCTGGCGCCCCCGTCCCGTGCCGCACCCGGCTGCGCCACGGACTGATCCGGGTCGGCGCCCACCGCACGTACCGTGCCCTGTGGTCCGCGAAGCTGCTGCGCGGGCGGCTGCGCCGGCTCACCGGGACGGTGCGCCGGATGGCGCGGGCCGCCTCGCTCCAGGCCTATTACCGCATCCAGCTGCGGCTGCCGGTCCGCGCGGACCGGGCGGTGTTCGCCGCGTACTGGCACCGCGGCTACGCCTGCAACCCGGCGGCGATCGAGGCCAAGGCCCGCGAACTGGTGCCCGGGCTGCACACGTCCTGGATCTGCCGCCCCGAGGACGCGCACACCGTCCCCACCGGGACCCGTCCGCTCGCCCCGGGGACGTACCGCTACTGGCAGGCTCTCGCCCGCTCCAAGTACCTGGTGAACAACGTCAACTTCGACCGGCGGCTGGTGAAGCGGCCCGGCCAGGTGCTGCTCCAGACCCATCACGGCACCCCGCTGAAGATGATGGGCCTGGACCTTCGGGACCGTCCCGCGGCTGCCCACTCCATGGACTTCGAGCGGCTGCTCGCCAACGTCGACAAGTGGGACTTCTCCCTCTCCGCGAACCGGCACTCCACCCTCGTATGGGAGAAGGCGTATCCGTCGGGATCCGCCGGCTGCACGACGCTCGAGTACGGCTATCCGCGCAACGACCTCTTCCAGCGGGCCACCGCCGCCGATGTGGCGCGGCTGCGCGAGTCGATCGGCGTCCCCGAGGGCGCCATCGCCCTGCTGTACGCCCCCACCCACCGTGACTACCGGCGCACCCAGCACCTCGGCCTCGACCTGGAGCGGGTTGTCCGGGAGCTCGGTCCGGGCTTTGTGATCCTGGCCCGCGCGCACTACTCGTACGAGGCTCCGCTGGTCCGCGAGCCGCACCCGCGGATCATCGACGTCAGCGGCCATCCGTCGGTCGAGGCGGTCGCGCTCGCCTCCGACGCCCTGGTCACGGACTACTCGTCGCTGATGTTCGACTACGCCAATCTGGACCGGCCCATCGTCATCCACAGCAGCGACCGGGAGGCGTACGAGGCGGCCCGGGGCACCTACTTCGACCTGCACTCCTGCCCGCCGGGCGCGATCGCGCACAGCGAGGACGAGCTGCTCGACATCTTCGCCACCGGCCACTGGCGCGGCTCCCGCTCCGCGCAGCTGCGGGCTGCGTTCCGGGCGCGGTTCTGTCCGTACGACGACGGGTACGCGGCGGAGCGGGTGGTGCGCCGGGTCTTCCTGGGCGACACCGACGTGCAGGTGACCGCGGTCCCGCCGGCGGAACAGCGACCGGTGCCCGTCGTCGTACCGCCGCCCGCCACGGATCCGTGATCGCCGGCCGTCCCCGCGGCCACGGGTTCCGGGTCCGCTCCGGCGGACCGGCAGGCGGCGCCCACCGAGCGCGGCCTCGCCGGGGCGCAGTCCGTCAACGGGACCTGACCGCCGTCCCTCCTCCCACCCTTGCCCCCACTGTGCCAGTGACCGAGAAAGAGCGTGTATGCCCCGGCTGAGTGTCATCATCCCCGTCCGTCGCGCCCGCGGACATCTGCGCGAGTGCCTGGAGTCGGTGCTCTCGCAGTCGTTCACAGAGATCGAGGTGATCGGTGTCGATGACGGGGCGCCGGACGGCTCGGGACTGCTGCTCGATGAGTTCGCCGACCGGGACGACCGGGTGCAGGCCGTCCACCTCCCGGCGGACGAGGGTGCGGGCGCCGCCGGTCGGCGCAACGCCGGGGCGGAGCGGGCGCTCGGCGACTACCTCCTCTTCCTGGAGGGCAACTTCGTCCTGTTGCCGGGCGCGTTGCAGGCCGTCGCCGACCGGCTCGATGCCACGGGCGACCCTGACCTGCTGCTGTTCGGCCACCACAAGCGGCCGTTCCGCGGCCGTCCCCAGCCGACCCGGTCGCTGGAGTTGCTGTGCGAACTGCCCGCGGGCCGGCTCACCCTCGCCGAGCATTTCGGGCTTCTCGACATCGCCCCGGTCTCCTGGAACCGGGCCGTGCGCCGCAGCCTCCACGAATCGGAGAAGCTGGCCTTCGGACCGGGACAGCACGGAGAGCGGATGTACGCGCTCCAGACACTGGCCGCCGCCGCATCGGTCGCCGTTCTGCCGCTCGCCTGTGTCGAACACCGCCGGCAGCGCTATCTGCCGGATCTTGCCGACGAGGCGGAGCCGACGAACGGCACGACGCCGCTCCAGCTCGTGGAGGCGTACGCCGGGTTGATGACGTTCCTCGGGGAACGGCCGGTGCTGCACCCGCTGCGGGCCCTGCTCTTCGACCGGGCCGCCCAGGAACTCCTCGGCGGGTATCCGTCGGTGAAGCGGCGCCGCAGGCGGTACGTACGGTCCGTGGCCGCGTTCCACCGTACGCACCGGCCCGAGGAGCACCGGTTCCCCGGCGGCGCCAAGGGACTGCGGCCGCGGCTGATCGGCGCCGGCCGGTACGTGGCGCTCGGCGCCCTCGACACCGTGCTCGCCCTGCGCCGGGGTGCGCGCTCCGCACCCGCCGCACTCCGCGCACGGGCCAAGCGCACGCTGTCCGCGCGCTACTACTGGTACCAGCGCAGACGCCCGCTCGACCGCGGGCTCGCCGTCTACGCCGCGTACTGGAACCGCGGCGTCAGCTGCAATCCTGAAGCGATCTTCCGCAAGGCCCAGGAGCTGGCTCCCGGAGTGCGCGGGGTGTGGGTGGTGTCGAAGAACCAGGTGGACACGGTGCCGCCCGGCATCGACCACGTGGTGCCGGGGACCCGCCGCTACTGGGCGCTGCTGGCCCGCGCCACGTACTTCTTCAACAACGTCAACTTCCCCGACCACCTGGTCAAACGCCCCGGCCAGATCCATGTCATGACCCACCACGGCACCCCACTGAAAATCATGGGCCTGGACCAGATGGAGTATCCGGCGGCGGCGCAGGGCCTGAACTTCGACCGGCTGCTCCAGCGGGTCGACCGGTGGGACTGGAGTGTCTCCGCCAACCCGCACTCCACGGAGGTGTGGGCCCGCGCCTACCCGAGCGCCGCGCGCTCGCTGGAATCCGGCTACCCGCGCAATGACGTCCTGACGACCGCCACGGGCGCGCAGATCGCGAAAATCCGGGCCGGGCTCGGTATCCGGCCCGGGCAGCGCGCCGTGCTGTACGCGCCGACGCACCGCGACTACGAGGCGTCGTTCACCAGCCGGATCGATCTGGAACGGCTCGCCGACGCGCTCGGCCCCGGCACCGTGATCATGGTCCGCGCGCACTACTTCTACGACGGTGCGGGGCTGCCGGACCGTCCGACGCTCCTCGATGTCTGCGAGCATCCGCGGATCGAGGAGCTGTGCCTGGCGGCCGACGCGCTGGTGACGGACTACTCGTCGGTGATGTTCGACTACGCGGCGCTGGACCGCCCCATCGTGGTGCACGCCCCGGACTGGGAGACGTACCGCACGGTCCGCGGGGTCTGCTTCGATCTGCTGTCCGGGGCGCCGGGCGACACCCCCGGGGCGGTCTCCACCAGTACGGAGGAGCTGGCCCGGATCTTCCTCGACGGCAGCTGGGACAGCGCGGAGAGCGGGGCGCTGCGAGCGGCGTTCCGGGCGCGGTTCTGTCCGTACGACGACGGGCACGCGGCGGAGCGGGTGGTGCGGGCGGTGCTGCTGGGGGAACCGGTGGCGCCCGGCGGGCGTCTGCCATCGATCGCCGGACGGGCTTGATCGTCCCGCCCGGCGAGGGGGTCCCTCCCACGCCGGGCGCCCATTTTGTGAGCTCCTCTTAGGGCCTGTTCTGAGTTCCCCGTCGTCCGCGCGAAGCGCGGGCGCAGCGGTGGTCGGTGCGTGCGATCGGCGTGCGGTGTCGCAGGTCATGTGG
>NZ_JBEZKL010000063.1:0-41315 GCF_040704695.1 Streptomyces sp. NPDC048411 | reverse complement strand
GACGACAGCCGTGGCGGTGGTTCCGGTGGTGGGTTCCGCCGTGACGACAGCCGTGGCGGTGGTTCCGGTGGTGGGTTCCGCCGTGACGACAGCCGCGGCGGTGGTTCCGGTGGTGGGTTCCGTCGCGATGATCGTGCGCCGCGGCGTGATGACGACCGTGGTGGGTACCGTGGGCCGCGTCGTGATGACGAGCGGGGTGGGCGCCCTGGCGGTGGCTTCGAGCGTCGTGAGGACCGGCCGCGTGGGCCCCGTCGCGACGACGACAGCCGTGGCGGCGGCTTCCGCCGTGACGACAGCCGCGGTGGTGGCTCCGGTGGTGGGTTCCGCCGTGACGACAGCCGCGGTGGCGGTTCCGGTGGTGGGTTCCGTCGCGATGATCGTGCGCCGCGGCGTGATGACGACCGTGGTGGGTACCGTGGGCCGCGTCGTGATGACGAGCGGGGTGGGCGCCCTGGCGGTGGCTTCGAGCGTCGTGAGGACCGGCCGCGTGGGCCCCGTCGCGACGACGACAGCCGTGGCGGTGGGTTCCGCCGTGACGACAGTCGGCCCACGAGCGGCGGCGACCGGGGCGGCTTCCGTCGCGACGACCGTGCCGGTGGCTTCCGTCGGGATGACAGTCGTGGCGGTGGCGGCGCCGGCAGGTTCCCCCGCGACGACCGTGCCCCGCGGCGTGAGGACGACCGTGGTGGATATCGCGGGCCGCGTCGTGATGACGAGCGGGGTGGGCGTCCTGGCGGTGGCTTCGAGCGTCGTGAGGACTGGCTGCGTGGGCCCCGTCGCGACGACGACAGCCGTGGCGGTGGGTTCCGCCGTGACGACAGCCGCGGTGCCGGTGGATACCGCGGGCAGCGGGACGACCGCGAGCGTGGTGGCTACCGGGGGCGCGACGACCGTGGTGGGTACGACCGCCGGGACGACCGGGACCGCGAGCCGATCAAGCGGCTTCCCATTCCTGACGACGTCACCGGTGACGAGATCGACAAGGATGTGCGGCAGGAGCTGATGAGCCTGCCGAAGACCCTGGCCGAGGATGTTGCCCGCAACCTCGTCATGGTTGCCCGGCTCATCGACGAGGACCCCGAGCAGGCTTACGCGTACTCGCGTATCGCGCTGCGGCTGGCCTCGCGGGTGGCTGCTGTCCGGGAGGCGGCCGGCTTCGCCGCGTACGCGACGCAGAAGTACTCGGAGGCGCTGGCCGAGTTCCGCGCGGCGAAGCGGATGACCGGTTCCGTGGAGCTGTGGCCCGTCATGGCCGACTGCGAGCGTGGACTCGGGCGGCCCGAGCGAGCGATGGCCATGGCCGGCGAGCCCGAGGTGCAGAAGCTGGACAAGGCCGGGCAGGTCGAGATGCGCCTGGTGGCCGCCGGGGCGCGCAGGGACATGGGGCAGATCGATGCCGCCATCGTCACCCTGCAGAGCTCCGAGCTCGCATCGAGCGCTGTGCACCCGTGGACGCCGCGACTGCGCTATGCGTACGCCGATGCGCTGCTGGCCGCGGGGCGCGAGGACGAGGCGCGTGAATGGTTCGCGAAGGCCCTGGAGGCCGACAAGGACGGTGCCACCGACGCGTCGGACCGGCTCGCCGAGCTGGACGGTGTCGAGTTCGTCGACGCTCTCGGTGACAGCGACGACGAGACGGTCGAGGCCGAAGCCGGCCCCGACGCTGATGGCGATGTCGACGATGCGGATGAGGACGGGTCGACGAAGGCGTAAGACATGAGAGAGGGCGGCATCCCGGAAGGGATGCCGCCCTCTTTTTTTGTGTCCGGCGTCCGGCGTCCGTGCCCGCGGTCAGTCGAGGGCGAGGCTGCGCAGGACCAGGCCCGTGGCCGGCTTGGGGCCGAACGAGGTCGACTTGCGGGGCATGGTAACTCCCTGTCGGGCCAGGTCCCGGACGACTTCTTCGCGTACTGGATGCATCAGGACCGCGGTGGAGTTGCGGCGCTCGGCCTGTTCCACGGCTGCCTGGGTGTCGTGTATGTACGCGATGCGTTCCGGGCTGTCGGGGATCTGCCACACATGATCGAGAAGTGTCGCGTGCAGGACCGTCGCATCGAGAGTGCGCCAGGCGAGTGGGCGGTCGGCCGGGATCGTGCGGGCCAGCAGTGCCTCGTCCGGGCGGTCGACGAGATGGAATCGGCCGTCGCCCGCCAGCAGGAAGGCGTTGCCTTCGGCGGCCGCCTCGGCGAGGGTGTCGAGCGCAACGGGGAGTGGTTCCTCGATGTCGCGGACTCGGAAGGCGCCGTTCAATGCGGCCAGTGCGTCGGCGACGGGGAAGCGGTGCAGCAACCGGTGGATGGCGCGGACCTGGAGCGGGTAACGGGCCGTGTCGACGAGGAGGACCAGGCCGAAGTCCCAGGGGCCCGGGTCGGTGTGTTCCTGCTGCAGCCGGAGGTAGGTGGCCCAGCGGTGATGGCCGTCGGCGATGAGCGCCTGGTGGCGAGTGAGGTCGCTCTCGATCTCGGACCGGTCGGTTGGGTCGGTGACCGCCCAGAGCCGGTGCCGGTAGCCGTCCTCGGTGGTCGTCGAGAGCAGCGGCGGCCGGTGGATGGTGCGCTCGATCACAGCGGTCGCGCCGGTCGGGTCGCCCTCGCTGCGGTAGGTGAGCAGGAGCGGTTCCAGGTGGGCGGCTGTGGTGCGCATCAGGTTGGCGCGATCCTCGACGACATGGGCCATGACGTCCTCGTGCGGCAGGACGATGCCGTCGGCGGGGGAGGAGAGCGCCAGTGCTCCCACGATGCCGCGTTGCAGGATCTCGCCGCTTCGCTGCTCGTAGACGTAGAGCGCGGGCTCGCTCTCGGGGGCCAGTATGCCCTCGTCGAGCCAGCGGTTCAGAGTCTCGGCGGCCTGCTCCTGGCGGGCGTCGGGCGTGTCGGCCTGCGGCAGGATCAATCGGACGATGTTGTGCGGGTCCGCCGATTCCAGGTGGTGCAGCCCGTCGGGGCGCACGACGACGTCGTAGGGCGGTGAGGTCACCGCGGCGAGACTGCCGACCCGCTCGGGGACGTAGCGCAGCCCGCGGAACGGGATCAGGCGCAGCCCCTGGCCGGTGGGACCTGGTGTCTTCATTTCTGCATCGTATGTGCGTTGTGGCGATGCGCGATGATCTGAGGAGAGGCATGTAATGAGGAGCGCAAAGATATGAGTCAGGCGAGCAGGACCCGGCCGAGCGGGATCAGCACTGCGCTGAGCGCGGCGTACGACACGGCTCTGCTGGATCTTGACGGGGTGGTGTACGCGGGCGGTCACGCGATCGTGCATGCCGTCGATTCGCTGGGCGCCGCGCGGGACGGGGGAATGCATCTCGCGTACGTGACCAACAATGCACTGCGTACGCCGGCTGCCGTGGCGGACCATCTGACCGAGCTCGGGGTGCCGGCCGAGCCCGCCGACGTGATCACCTCGGCGCAGGCGGTGGCGCGGCTGATGGCCGATCAGCTGCCGGCCGGGGCTCGGGTGCTCGTGGTCGGCGGCGAGGGGCTGAAGGTCGCGCTGGTGGAGCGCGGGCTGGTGCCCGTGGAGTCGGCGGACGACGAGCCGGTGGCGGTGGCGCAGGGGTACGGCGGTCCCGACATGGCGTGGGGACGGCTCGCGGAGGCTGCGTACGCGATCAACCGTGGGGTGCCGTGGTTCGCGTCCAACACCGATCTGACGATTCCGAGCGCCCGGGGGATCGCGCCGGGCAATGGTGCGGCGGTCGAGGTCGTACGGATCGCCACCGGTGCCGAGCCGCAGGTCGCCGGGAAGCCGCTGCCGCCGATGCACCGTGAGACCGTGCTGCGGACCGGGGCGGAGCGGCCGCTGGTGGTCGGGGACCGGCTGGACACGGATATCGAGGGTGCGTTCAACGGTGGGGTGGACTCACTGCTGGTGCTCACCGGAGTGACGGACGCGGCGCAGCTGGTGGCGGCCGAGCCAAGGCACCGGCCCACGTATGTGGATGCGGATCTGCGGGGACTGCTCACCGGGCAGCCCGAGGTGACGGAGAACGGCGGTGGGTTCGACTGCGGTGGCTGGACGGCCGCGGTGCGCGGTGACGAGCTGGCGCTGGAGGGCGACGGGGACGTGCTCGACGGGCTGCGGGCGCTGTGTGGGGCTGCCTGGTCGTACGCCGGTGAGGGGGCGTGCCTGCTTGATGCGGGGAAGGCGGTGGCCAGGCTCGGGCTGTAGTCCGGCGGCAGCCTGAGGGTGCTGCGGGCGAGGCCTGGGCAACTGGGCGGGGGAGTCCGGGAGTTCGCCGAGGCGACGGATCCTTTCGGGATGAATCGGGCGTATGTGGCGTTCCGTTGGATGCGGGGAGCCGGATGGCTCGACAAGTCAATAGGTTAGGCTAACCTAACTCCGTGTTGGTTGAGAGTCCGCCAGAGCCGAGCGCAGGTCCCAGGGCCGCGCCGGTGACATCCGCGCCCCCCGGGCGCCATGCGACCCGTGCCGTAGGGCTGTTGGTCGCCGTGGTCGCGCTGGTGCTGGTATGCCTCGCGAGTATCGCGATCGGCGCCAAGGCGCTGCCCCTCGCCGATGTCTGGCACGGTCTGTTCCACGCCTCGGGAACCCCGGGCGATGTCCTCGTTCGGGAGGTACGCATCCCGCGGACCGTGCTCGGGCTGATCGTCGGCACCGCGCTCGGCCTCGCCGGGGCGGTGATGCAGGCCCTGACCCGTAACCCACTGGCAGAACCCGGACTGCTCGGGGTCAACGCAGGAGCCTCGGCAGCTGTCGTGTCCGCGATCAGCTTCTTCGGTGTCACCTCGCTGACCGGGTACGTGTGGTTCGCGTTCCTCGGTGCCGCGGTCGTGTCGGTCGCGGTGTACCTGCTCGGTGGCAGCCGGTCCGCGACGCCTGTACGCCTCGCCCTCGCCGGGACCGCGGCCGGCGCCGCGCTGTTCGGCTATGTCAACGCCGTACAGCTGCTGGACGCGGCGGCGCTCGACCGACTGCGGTTCTGGACGGTCGGGTCGCTGGCCTCGGCGAACATGGAGACCGTCGGCAAGGTGTGGCCGTTCATCGCGGTCGGTGTCGTCCTCGCACTGCTCATCGCCCGGCCGCTGAACGCCCTGGAGATGGGCGACGACACCGCCAGGGCGCTCGGCGCCCATCTGACCCGCACCCGCGTCCTCGCGATGCTCACCGTCACCCTGCTGTGCGGGGCCGCGACCGCCGCCTGCGGGCCGATCGTCTTCATCGGGCTGATGATCCCGCACCTGGTGCGCGCGATCACCGGCCCCGACATGCGGTGGATCCTGCCGTACGCAGCTGTGCTCGCGCCGGTGCTGCTGCTCGGCGCGGACGTGGTGGGGCGGGTGATCGCCCGACCGTCCGAGCTGCAGGTCGGCATCGTCACCGCGCTGCTCGGCGGTCCCGTCTTCATCCATCTCGTACGCCGCAAGAGGATGGCCCAGCTGTGAAGGCCATGAAGACCCGCACGAAGGGCGGAGCCGGCGCGGTCCGGGCCGTACGGACCGGCGGCGGGCTCTCCTTCCGGGTGGACGTCCGGGCGTTCGTGGTGATCGTGCTCCTTGCCGCCGTCGCAGCCGGGGCCGGCATCGTGCTCATCGGCAGCGGGGACTACGCGATGACGCCCGGCGAGGTCGTCAGCACGCTGTTCGGGCACGGCACCTTCCAGCAACAGTTCATCGTCACGGACCTGCGCCTGCCGAGGGTCCTCGTCGGGCTCCTGGTCGGCGCGGCACTCGGGGTCGGTGGCGCCGTGTTCCAGACCATCTCCCGCAACCCGCTCGGCAGCCCCGACGTGCTCGGCTTCGGCCAGGGCGCCACGGTCGGTGCGCTGACGGTGATCGTCCTCTTTCAGGGCGGGGCCACCGCGGTCGCGGGCGGCGCCGTGGTCGGCGGGCTGCTCACCGGCGCCGCGGTGTACCTGCTGGCGTGGAAACGAGGGGTCCACGGCTACCGGCTGGTGCTCGTCGGTATCGGC
This sequence comes from Streptomyces sp. NPDC048411, assembly GCF_040704695.1. Classification (NCBI taxonomy): domain Bacteria; kingdom Bacillati; phylum Actinomycetota; class Actinomycetes; order Kitasatosporales; family Streptomycetaceae; genus Streptomyces; species Streptomyces sp. NPDC048411. The sequence continues at coordinate 35,383 of NZ_JBEZKL010000063.1, read as the reverse complement.
ACGGCCGCGATGCTCACCGCCGCCTCGCAGTATCTGATCACCAAGGCCGACCTGGTCGACGCGACCCGTGCCGTCGTCTGGATGACCGGCTCGCTCGACGGGCGCGACTGGGCGCAGGTCTGGCCGCTGCTCGCGGTGTGCGGCCTGCTCATTCCGCTGGTGCTCGGGCACGCGCGGGCGCTGCGCATGATGGAGATGGGTGACGACGCCGCGTACGCCCTGGGTGTACGGGTGGAACGCACCCGGCTCGTCCTGATGGGCTGTGCCGTGCTGCTCGTCGCCGTCGCCACCGCCGCGGCCGGGCCCATCGCGTTCGTCTCGCTGAGTGCCCCGCAGCTGGCACGCCGGCTCACCCGCTCGCCCGGGCCCAATCTGGCGCCCGCCGCCTTCATGGGGGCCGCTCTGCTGCTCGTCGCCGACTGGATCGCGATGGACGCCTTCGGCGACCGGCAGCTGCCGGTGGGTGTCGTCACCGGCGTGCTGGGTGGCTGCTACCTGCTGTGGCTGCTCGTCTCCGAGCGCAGGGCGGGGCGGATATGAGAACCCGTCGCACGGTGAATCCGCCCCGAAGGACCAGCCCATCGATGACCCGTCCCACCGACTCCCGGAGTACGACCATGCAGCGCCTCATCACGGACTCGGTGACCCTCGGCTACGACCAGCGGGTCATCGCGGAGAACCTCTCGGTCGAGATCCCCGACAACTCGTTCACCGTGATCGTCGGCCCCAATGCCTGTGGGAAGTCCACGCTGCTGCGGGCACTGTCCCGGATGCTCAAGCCGAGCCGGGGGCAGGTGCTGCTGGACGGGCAGACGATCCATGCGATGCCCGCGAAGAAGGTCGCGAAGACCCTGGGGCTGCTGCCGCAGTCCTCGATCGCGCCCGACGGCATCACCGTCGCGGACCTGGTCGCACGCGGCCGGTATCCGCATCAGCGGCTGCTGCGGCAGTGGTCGCCGGACGACGAACGCATTGTCGAGGAATCGATGGTGTCGACCGGTGTCCACGAGCTGGCCGATCGCTATGTCGACGAACTGTCCGGCGGTCAGCGGCAGCGTGTCTGGATCGCGATGGCGCTTGCGCAGGAGACGCCGTTGCTGCTGCTCGACGAGCCGACGACGTACCTCGACATCCAGCACCAGATCGATGTCCTCGACCTGTGCGCGGAGATGCATGAGACGCGCGGGCGGACGCTGGTCGCCGTGCTCCACGACCTGAACCATGCCGCGCGCTACGCCACGCATCTGATTGCCATGCGCGAGGGCGAGGTCATTGCCGCGGGGGCGCCGGGAGACGTGGTCACGGCGGAGCTGGTGGAGCGGGTGTTCGGGCTGCGGTGTCAGGTGATTGCTGATCCGGAGACGGGGACGCCGTTGGTGGTGCCGGCCGCGCGGCCCGCGCGGGGCGCGCGCGTTGTGGATTCGGTGCGGGCCTGAGCGTGGTTGCGCTGGCTGTCGGCGTGCCTCTCCTCGATCGCCGGACGGGCTTGATTCCGGCGGGCGTGATCGGTCAGCGTGGCAGGCTCAATGGCGTGGGTGTGGTCGGTCGCCCAAGGGGCTGGTGGGGTGGGGGTGCTACAGCAGTGTTCTGAGGCGCATGAGGTCTCGGATGCTTGCTTCCAGCCGGACCCGGCCCGAGGCCCAGGCCTTTGCGAAGCTCAGGTTCCCCTTCACCATGGCCACCAGGTCGTCGCCGTTCATCGCGAGCCGGATCTCGGCCTTCTCGCTCGGTGGGCCCTCGATCGTGTCGAGTACCTGGATCCGGCCATCCTTGAGACGGCCGGTGAAGGTGATCCCGAGGTCCTTGATGTGACAGCTCAGCGAGCGGTCCAGGGCAGCCGCGCTGCGCACGTTGCCCTCGGCCGTCTCGAGGTTGTCGGAAAGTGTGTCGAGTGCGCTGCGGCACTCCGCCATGGTCGCCATCGTGACCGACGGTACCCCAGGCCTTCGCGGTAGCGTTTCCGCATGAGCGACTTGATGCCGGAGCCCGGGGCGGCGCCCGGGGAATCGGCGGAGACGGCCGGCCCCGTACCCGAGCCCGCAGCCGCCGCGCCCCTCGGCGTCACGCGCACCCCCACCGGACACGCCGAGGTGGACGCGGGGCTGGAGCGGCTGGCCGACGCGGACCACCTCCCGGCGGAGGGACACATCGAGGTGTACGAGGATGTACACCATGGGCTGCGCGATGCGCTGACCGCGCTGGATGCCCGGCCCGCACCCGCACCGGTACCCGCACCGATGCCCCCGTACAACAACAGGAGCTGAACCGAACGTGGCAGGAGTGGCACGTCGCCGCCTCGACGCCGAGCTGGTACGCCGAAAGCTCGCCCGCTCACGCGAGCATGCGAGCCAGCTGATCGCCGCAGGGCGGGTGACCGTCGGCGGCAACACCGCGACCAAACCCGCCACCCAGGTCGAGACCAGCGCCGCAGTCGTCGTCATCAAGGACGACAGCGACCCCGAGTACGTCTCGCGCGGCGGGCACAAGCTCGCGGGCGCCCTCGCCGCCTTCGTACCCCTCGGGCTGAAGGTCGAGGGGCGGCGGGCGCTGGACGCAGGGGCGTCGACCGGTGGATTCACCGACGTACTGCTGCGGGCCGGAGCCGGTCATGTCGTCGCCGTCGACGTGGGCTACGGGCAGCTCGCCTGGTCGCTGCAGTCCGATGAACGCGTCACCGTCAAGGACCGTACCAACGTACGCGAATTGACGCTGGATGCGATCGACGGAGAGGCGGTGGACCTGGTGGTCGGCGATCTGTCGTTCATCCCGCTCGGGCTCGTCCTGCCTGCCCTGGCGCGCTGTGCCGCCCCCGACGCGGACCTGGTCCTGATGGTCAAGCCGCAGTTCGAGGTCGGTAAGGAGCGGCTGGGCAGCGGTGGCGTGGTGCGCAGCCCCGAGCTGCGGGCCGAAGCGGTACGGGAGGTGGCGCGCCGGGCCTGGGCGCTGGGACTCGGAGTGCGCGGAGTGACCGCGAGCCCGCTGCCCGGGCCTTCCGGCAACGTCGAGTATTTTCTCTGGCTGCGGGCCGGAGCGCCCGAGCTGGATCCCGCGGATGTCGACCGTGCAGTGGCGGAGGGGCCTCGTTGACGACGAATGCGGCACGAACTGTCTTTCTTTTGGCACATACCGGCCGGCCGGCCGCGATCCGCAGCGCCGAACTCGTGGTGCAGGGGCTGCTGCGCAGCGGACTCGGGGTACGGGTCCTTGCCGCGGAGGCCGCAGACTTGCCGCTCCCGACGGCCGTGGAGACGGTCGACGACGCCACGCCCGCGGCCGTGGACGGCTGTGAGCTGCTGATCGTCCTCGGCGGGGACGGGACGCTGCTGCGCGGCGCCGAGATCTCCCGGGCCTCCGGGGTGCCGATGCTCGGTGTCAACCTCGGCCGGGTCGGCTTCCTCGCAGAGGCCGAGCGGGACGACCTGGACAAGGTGGTCGACCGGGTCGTCACCCGGGCGTACCGGGTCGAGGAGCGCATGACGATCGATGTCCTCGTGCACAGCAACGGCGACATCGTCCACACCGACTGGGCGATGAACGAAGCGGCCGTGCAGAAGGTGTCGCCCGAGCGGATGCTCGAAGTCGTCCTGGAGATCGACGGGCGCCCGGTCACCGGCTTCGGCTGCGACGGGATCGTCTGTGCGACGCCGACCGGCTCCACCGCGTACGCCTTCTCGGCGGGCGGGCCCGTGGTGTGGCCGGAGGTCGAGGCGCTGCTGATGGTCCCGATCAGCGCCCACGCCCTGTTCGCCAAGCCGCTGGTGACGTCGCCGACCTCGGTGCTCGCCGTCGAGGTCCAGCCGCATACCCCGCACGGGGTGCTGTGGTGCGACGGGCGCAGGACCGTGGAGCTGCCGGCCGGAGCACGGGTCGAGGTGCGGCGCGGGGCCGTGCCCGTACGGCTGGCGCGGCTGCACCAGGCCTCGTTCACGGACCGGCTGGTGGCGAAGTTCGCGCTGCCCGTCTCGGGGTGGCGGGGCGCGCCCCACTGATCGCGTCAGTGCCGCAGATCACGGCCCTCCGGCGCACGGGAGAGTGAATCCGCGGCCGGGGTCCGTCGCACACCGGGGTCCGGACCTCGTAAGGTCGTGTCCGTGTTGGAGGAGATGCGGATACGGTCGCTCGGAGTCATCGACGACGCGGTGGTGGAGCTGTCACCCGGCTTCACCGCGGTGACGGGCGAGACCGGCGCGGGCAAGACCATGGTCGTCACCAGCCTGGGGCTGCTGCTCGGCGGGCGCGCCGACCCCGCCCTGGTGCGGATCGGCGCCAAGGCCGCCGTCGTCGAGGGACGGATCACGGTATCCGCCGGTGACGCGGCCGCGGTACGGGCCGAGGAGGCCGGGGCCGAAATCGACGAGGGTGCGCTGCTGATCAGCCGTACCGTTTCCGCGGAAGGGCGCTCGCGCGCCCATCTCGGCGGACGGTCCGTGCCGGTGGGCGTACTCACCGAACTCGCCGACGAACTCGTCGCCGTGCACGGTCAGACCGACCAGCAGGGGCTGCTCAAGCCCGCGCGGCAGCGGCAGGCCCTGGACCGGTACGCGGGCGACGGCGTCGCCGTGCCGCACGCCAAGTACGCGGCGGCGTACCGGCGGCTGCGGGCCGTCGTCACGGAGCTCGACGAGCTGACCACGCGCGCCCGCGAACGTGCCCAGGAAGCGGATCTGCTGCGCTTCGGACTGGGCGAGATCGCCGGCGTCGAACCGCTGCCCGGCGAGGACACCGATCTCGCCGCCGAGGCCGAACGGCTCGGTCACGCCGAGGCGCTCGCCTCCGCGGCCGCCCTCGCGCACGCCGCGCTCGCGGGCAACCCGGAGGACCAGGAGGCCGTCGACGCGACGACCGTCGTCGCCGCGGCCGGGCGGTCGCTCGACTCCGTCCGCGCCCACGACCCGGCGCTCGCCGCGCTCGCCGACCGGATCGGCGAGATCTCCATCCTGCTCGCCGATGTGGCGGGCGAACTGGCCGGGTATGCCGACCAGCTGGACGCCGACCCGCTGCGGCTCGCCGCGGTGGAGGAGCGGCGCGCCGCGCTCACGGCGCTCACCCGCAAGTACGGCGAGGACATCGCCGCCGTGCTCGCCTGGGCCGAGGAAGGGGCGCGCCGGCTCACCGAGCTCGAGGGCGACGACGACCGGATCGGCGAGCTGACGGCCGAACGGGACGCGCTGAGGGCCGAACTCTCCGGGCTCGGACAGGCGCTGACCGATGCGCGGACGGCGGCGGCGGCACTCTTCGCCGAAGCGGTGACCGAGGAACTGGCCTCCCTCGCCATGCCGCACGCCCGGGTCTCCTTCGACATCCGGCAGACCGACGCGGCGGACGAGGCGTCCGGCATCGACATCGGCGGGCGGAGCGTGCTCTACGGTCCGTCCGGCGCCGACGAGGTGGAACTGCTGCTGGCCCCGCATCCCGGCGCCCAGCCCCGGCCGATCGCCAAGGGCGCGTCGGGCGGTGAGCTGTCCCGGGTGATGCTCGCCGTCGAGGTGGTGTTCGCGGGCTCCGACCCCGTACCCACGTACCTCTTCGACGAGGTCGACGCGGGCGTCGGCGGCAAGGCGGCCGTCGAGGTCGGACGGCGGCTGGCGAAGCTCGCCAAGTCCGCGCAGGTGGTCGTCGTCACGCACCTGCCGCAGGTGGCGGCGTTCGCCGACCGGCAGCTGCTGGTCGAGAAGACGGTCGACGGGGCGGTGACCCGGAGCGGTGTCACGGTCCTGGAGGGCGAGGACCGGGTACGGGAGCTGTCCCGGATGCTTGCGGGGCAGGAGGACTCGGAGACGGCGCGGGCGCATGCGGAGGAGCTGCTGGCCGCGGCGCGGGCGGACGGGTAGGCGGCGCACCGCTGTGCGGGGGAGTTTTTTGCCGTTCGGCGCGGGGACGGGCCGGCTTCGGTGTCTGCGGTGCGGTGCGGCGTGCGCGCGGGCCTCGGCGCCCCTGCGTCCGAGTGTTCGGGGCCGACTCGTAGTCTGGCGGGCATGGGAGCAATGACCAGCAGGGCCGCCGCCGGTGCCGTCGCCGCCGGGGTCGCGGGCGGGGTGTACCGGGCGCTGCGGGGGCGGCCGCGCCCGGGGTGGTTGCGGACCAACTACGCGGGGCGCACCGTCGATCTGTACGCCGGGCCCGCTGTCGCACTCGGTGTCGCCGCCGGAGCCGCCGTGCTCCCGCTGCCGCCCCGCACCCGGACCGCCGCCGCCCTCGCCGTGCTGGTCGCCGGGGGCTGTGGCGCGTACGACGACTTCGCCGGCGCCGAGGATCCGCGCCGCGGCTTCCGCGCCCATCTCACCGCGCTGCGGCACGGCGAGGTGACCAGTGGCGCCGTGAAGCTCTTCGGTATCGGGGCGGCCGGGCTCGCCGCGGGCGCCCTGCTGAAGGAACGGCCCGTCGACCGGGTCCTCGCCGGTGTCGTGATCGCCGGAACCGCTCATCTCGTCAACCTGACGGACCTGCGGCCGGGCGTCGCGACCGCCACCGTGCTCGCCCTCGGGACCCCCGGGCTGGTCAGGGGCGGACTCGCTGCCGCGCCGATGGGGGCCGTGGCCGCCCTCGCCGCCGAGGAGCTGGGGGAACACACCGTGATCGGGGACGCGGGCGCGCATGCCCTGGGCGCGGCCGTCGGCCTCGCGATCGTTGCGGGCAACGGCCGGTGCGGGCTCGCCGCCCATGCGGCGGGGGTCCTGGCCGCGGCGGTCCACGGGGACCGGATCAGCGGGCTCGCCCGGCGCTGTCGGATCGGTGACGTGCTGTCGGGGCGCTGACGCGTCGCCGGGGCACCGGGTCGCCGGCGGGGCAATATCGCACCGTTGTCCTCACCCGTCCGGGTGGTAACGCACGCCCGGTTGTCGCTGCGCACACCGGAACCACGGCTCCGAGGTGCCGGAACGTGCGTACGGACTGGCATCCTTGGCGATGCACATACCGCCGACTCGGTAGCCCCGGGAGCCATTCAACGTGTCACAGCTGCGTACGGTCCAAGTCCTGGGCGGCGGCAGTGCGGGCAGCAGCGCTCACGTCAGGTCGCTGGCCGGGGGGCTGGTGGCGAGAGGCGTGCACGTCACCGTCTGCGCCCCGGCCGAACTGGACCGCGCCTACGACTTCTCCGGTACGGGGGCCCGCTTCGTCCCCGTACCGCGGTGCAGCGACCCCGCCGCCGTCGCCGCCCTGCGGGGCGCCTGCGTGGGGGTGGACGTGGTCCATGCGCACGGGCTGCACGCCGCCGTACGCACCGGTCTTGCGCTCGGCGGGCGGCGCACCCCCCTGGTTCTGACCTGGCACACCCGGGCGTACGCCGAAGGTGCCCGCAGCCGGCTGCTCCACCTCCTGGAGCGAAGGGCCGCCCGGGCGGCGGCCGTTGTGCTCGGTACGTCGTCGGATCTGGTCGACCGGGCGCGGCGGCGGGGCGCGCGCGACGCGAGGCTCGCGCCGGTCGCCATTCCCCTGTCGCGTATTCCCGCCACTGTCCGCGACGATGGCAAGGTGCGGGCCGAACTCGGAGTGGCGGGGCCGTCGTTACTCGTCTCCATCGGCAGTCTCGTACCGCATCACGGGTACGACACGCTGCTCGACGCGGCACGGATGTGGCGTCAGCTCGACCCCGTACCTCTGCTGGTCATCGCCGGGGAGGGCCGGGAGCGGGGTGCGCTCCAGCGGCGGATCCGGGACGAGGAACTGCCCGTCAGGCTGATCGGTAGCCGTGACGACGTCGCCGAGCTTCTCGCCGAAGCCGATCTGGCCCTGCTGCCCAGCCGGTGGGAGGCGCGGTCCTTGGTGGCGCAGGAGGCGCTGCGGATGGGGGTGCCGTTGGTCGCCACAGCGGTGGGCGGGATGCCCGAACTGGTCGGGGACGCGGCGGAACTTGTGCCGTACGGCAACGCGGAAGCCATGGCGCGGGTCGTTGCACGGCTGCTGGGGGACCCGGCGGCTCGGGAGCGGATGGCCGGCGCGGGGCGTGCGCAGGCGGCGAGTTGGCCAACGGAGGACGACACGATCGCGCAAGTCCTCAGTGTGTACGACGAGCTGACTCAGCCGTTGGCGACCGGGCGCGGATGGTGAGGTGACGGCGGGGATGCCGGAGCGTCCCGCGGCCGTCTTGTTCTCAGTCTCCTGATGCGCCCGGTCTGGCGTGGCGGCGGGCTCTCAGGGCCAGGCTCAGAGCCAGGACCGTCTGGGGGTCGTCCAGGTCGGTGCCCAGCAGCTCACCGATGCGGGCCAGACGGTTGTAGAGGGTCTGGCGGTTCAGGTGCAGTTCGCGGGCCGTCTCCGCCTTGCGGCCCGCGTGGGCGAGATACGACTCCAGGGTGGGCAGCAGCGGCGGGCGCGAGGTGCGGTCGTGATCGCGCAGCGGGCCGATCGCCCGTTCCACGAACGCCGCCAGGTCCGGATGGTCCCGCAGCCGCCACAGCAGCAGGTCGATGTCCAGGCGCCGGGCGTCGTACCAGGGCCGGTTGCTGAGCCCCTGCGCGGCCGTCGCCGTCTCCGCCGCGTGCCGCAGCCCCGCCCCGGCCGCCGCCCAGCCGCCGGCGACTCCGACCACCACGACCGGCGGCTGCGCGCCCGCCCGCTCCAGCCCGGCCCGCTCGACGCCGGCCCGCAGCGCCGCCGCGACCCGGTCGGCCACCGCCGTACGCTCCGACTCGGACCGCAGGCCGAGCAGCAGCGGAACCCTGCCCTCCACGGGGCGGACGCCGAGCAGCACCGGCATGCCCACCGATGACAGTTCCTCCAGGACCGCGCGCGCCAGCAGCGCCCAGTTGCCCGACGGGGACAGCTCGGGGGCCAGTCGCATCACCACCGGCAGCAGTGGCGCCTCGCCCGGCTTGAAGCCCAGTACGCGGGCCTGCGCGGGTGCGTCCCCCGGAGCGATCCGGCCCTCCGCGAGGTCCGTCAGGAAGTCGCCGCGGCCGCGCGCGGCGAGTTCCTCCTCCTGGCGGGCCTGCATCAGCACCACGGCGAGGATGCCCGCCGCCCGCTCCGCCGCCATCCGGTGCACCGTCACCAGCGGCCCGGACACCGCGAGGAGCACCAGCCTGGCCCGTACCGAACCGGACCCGGGGCCACCGCCCGGCACATCCACCAGCACCGCACCCGTGGGCGGTGCCTCGCGGGCCGCCCGGCCGCCGCGCATCCCGTCCCACACCTGGAGCGGATCGGCGGAGACCGGACCGGACTCGGTGCCCGCCGCGTACAGCAGCTGGCCGTCCGCCGTCTCCAGGAAGACCGGGTTGGCGGTGAAGTCCGCCAGGATGCCGAGCACCTGCGGGATCCCGCCGCCGCCGAGCAGCGCCTTTGTGCACCGCCGGTGCACGTCCTCGGCCTGCCGCAGCAGCGCGTAATGGCCGTTGACGATCTCGGTGTGGATCTCCTCGGTCACCGTCACGAACGGCACCTCGCGGTGCAGCTGTACGAGCGGCAGACCGGCTGCCCGCGCGGCGTCCACGATCGAGGCGGGCAGTCTGCTGAAGCGCGGCCCGAGCTCCACCACCAGGGCGGCGATCCCTCGGTCGGCGAGCCTGCGCACGAAGGTGCGCTGCTCGGCGGGGCGGGTGCCCAGCCCCAGACCGGTGGTGAGCAGCAGCTCACCGCCCTTGAGGAGGGACGCGATGTTCGGGACCTCGCCCGCGTGCACCCAGCGCACCGTGCGGTTCAGCCGGTCCGCGCCGGCCACCACCTCGGGGAGTCCGCTGCGCAGCCCCGGCAGCTCCAGGGCGCGCTGCACGGTGATTCCGCCTTGGTTCTCCACTGGTTCTGGCCTCGTGCTTCTGTTTGTGTCGGGCGGGCTGTCGTCCTGGTCAGGAAGGTACCGGCCGGGTGCTGCGGAGCCGTCGTCGGGGGAGTTCACCGGGCGGCGGCAGGCTCGACATTGTGGTTGAGGTGGAACACGTTGTCAGGGTCGTACGCGGCCTTGACCGCGGCGAGCCGGGCGTGGTTCTCGGCGCCGAGTCCGGCGACGACCCGGCCCGAGCCCTCGCGCCCGATGAAGTTGAGGTAGACGGCGCCGGTGGACCAGGGGCGCACATCGGCGCGCACCTGACGTACCCACTGGCGACCGCGCTCGTCGTCGGACGGGCTCTCCCAGACGCCGAACGGATGCACGGCCCAGCGGGCGGTGCGCCACGGCAGCGGGTACTCGGCGGGGCCGCGGGCCACCGCGCCGCCCATCGGGAAGAGGGCGTGCTGCGAAGCGGAGGGGACGGGCATGTCGGCGGCGCGGGAGCAGAACAGGTCCACCGCTTCGTCGGGGAAGGTGTCCAGGTACTCGGCGGACCAGTAGTTCCGCATCCCGGGCGGGGCGTCGAGCATGCACTGCAGGTCCGCGTACGGGATGTCGGTGATCACCTCGGACTCGTGGTCGAGGGCGAGCAGCGGTCCGGCCAGTTCCCGGGCCCGGGCCGACGGCCCGGTACAGGTGAGCAGGACGCCGCAGACGAGTGTGCCGACCAGATGCTCCGGTACGAAGTCCTCGGGCGGCCCGGCGATGTAGAGAAGGGCTCCGCCGGCCTCGTCCGGCGCGGAGGCCATCAGGTCCCGGTACGCACGCAGCACTTCGGGACCGGCCTCGGGGCGGTACAGCAGCAGCGCGAAGGACATCTCCGGCAGTTCGTGCAGGTCGACGGTGAGTGAGGTGGCGACGCCGAAGTTGCCGCCGCCGCCGTGCAGCGCCCAGAAAAGTTCAGGGTTCTCGTCGAGGCTCGCGTGGACGGTGCTGCCGTCCGCGGTCACCAGCTCGGCGGCCAGCAGGTTGTCGCAGGCCAGACCGAATCTCCGCTCCAGCCAGCCGGAGCCGCCGCCCAGTGTGAAGCCGCCCACACCGGTGGTGGAGGCCCGGCCACCGGTGGTCGCCAGACCGTACGGCTGGGTGGCCCGGTCCAGATCGCTCATGGTCGCGCCGCCGCCGATGCGTGCGGCCTGGTCGCTCGGGGCGACCGTCACGCTGTTCATGCGGCGGAGGTCGACCACCAGTCCGCCGTCGGTGAGTGACATGCCCGCGACGCTGTGGCCGCCGCCACGGACCGCGATCTCCAGGCCGTGCTCACGGGCGAATCGGACCGACAGCGCCACGTCCGCCTCCGACGCGCACTGCGCGACCACTGCGGGCCGCCGGTCGATCATGCCGTTGAAGATCTTGCGTGCCGCGTCGTATCCGGCGTCCCCGGGTGCGAAGGCCTCGCCGGTGAGGTCGCGGCGGAGACCGTCCACGGCGAGGTCCGTAGTACCGGTGGCGTCACCGGTGCCGGCGGTGCTGCGGGGCGTCATGATGCCCCCTTCCGAGGGCGTGACAGGTCAGTTCCATCGTAGGGCGGTTCCCGGACCGCACCGGCCCGGGAAGACCGCACTGCCACGCATCCGGCGGCCGGCGGTCAGCCGACGTAGGCGCCGCTCGCCGTCAGCCGCAGCGCCGTGTCGATCAGCGGCACATGGCTGAACGCCTGCGGGAAGTTCCCCACCTGCCGCTGCAGCCGCGGATCCCACTCCTCCGCGAGCAGTCCCAGGTCGTTGCGGAGCGAGAGCAGCCGTTCGAAGAGCTGGCGTGCCTCGTCGACCCGTCCGATCATCGCCAGGTCGTCGGCCAGCCAGAACGAGCACGCCAGGAACGCGCCCTCGTCGCCCTCGAGACCGTCGACGCCCGCGTCCTCGCCCCTGGTGGGGTAGCGCAGCACGAAGCCGTCCTCCGTGGACAGCTCGCGCTGGATCGCCTCGATCGTGCCGATGACCCGCTTGTCGTCCGGGGGCAGGAAGCCCATCTGCGGGATCAGCAGCAGCGACGCGTCGAGCTCCCTCGACCCGTAGGACTGGGTGAAGGTGTTGCGTTCCTTGTCGTAGCCGTTCTCGCAGACAGCGCGGTGGATGGTGTCGCGCAGTTCCCGCCACCGTTCCAGAGGTCCCTCGATGTCCCCGGACTCGATCAGCTTGATGGTGCGGTCGACGGCGACCCAGGCCATGACCTTGGAGTGGACGAAGTGACGGCGCGGCCCGCGCACCTCCCAGATGCCCTCGTCCGGTTCGTCCCAGTGGTTCTCCAGGTACGAGATCAGCTTGAGCTGGAGCCCCGTCGCGTAGTCGTTGCGGGTCAGGCCCGTCATGTGGGCGAGGTGCAGCGCCTCGATTACCTCGCCGTACACATCGAGCTGCAGCTGGCCCGCCGCGCCGTTGCCGACTCGGACCGGGCTTGAATTCTCGTAACCGGGCAGCCAGTCCAGCTCGGCCTCGCCCAGCTCGCGCTCGCCCGCGATGCCGTACATGATCTGCAGGTTCTCCGGGTCGCCCGCGACCGCCCGCAGCAGCCACTCGCGCCAGGCGCGGGCCTCCTCGCGGTAGCCGGTGCGCAGCAGCGAGGAGAGGGTGATCGCCGCGTCGCGCAGCCAGGTGTAGCGGTAGTCCCAGTTCCGCGAGCCGCCGATGTCCTCCGGCAGGGAGGTGGTCGGGGCGGCGACGATGCCGCCGGTCGGCGCGTACGTCAGTGCCTTCAGGGTGATCAGGGAGCGGACCACCGCCTCGCGGTAGGGGCCGTGGTACGTGCACTGCTCGACCCACTCGCGCCAGAAGTCCTCCGTCGCCTCCAGCGACCCCTCGGGGTCCGGCAGTCCGGGCGGCTCGTGGTGCGAGGGCTGCCAGCTGATGGTGAAGGCGATCCGGTCTCCCGGTGCGACGGTGAAGTCGGAGTACGTTGTCAGGTTCTCGCCATACGTGTCGGCGGGCGTGTCCAGCCAGACGGAGTCCGGGCCGGCTACCGCGACCGTACGGCCGTCGACCTTGTGCACCCACGGGATGACCCGCCCGTAGCTGAACCGCATGCGCAGCTCGGAGCGCATCGGCACCCGGCCGCTGATCCCTTCCACGATCCGGATCAGTTGCGGCGCGCCGTCACGCGGGGGCATGAAGTCGGTCACGCGGACCGTGCCGCGCGGCGTATCCCACTCCGACTCCAGGATGAGGGAGTCCCCGCGGTAGCGCCGCCGGTCCGCCGCCGGTGGCTCCGTCCCGGTCGCGTACGCGGGGCCCAGGCGCCAGAAGCCGTGCTCCTCGGTACCCAGCAGTCCCGCGAAGATGGCATGCGAGTCGAAGCGGGGCAGGCACAGCCAGTCGGCCGTGCCGTCCCGGCAGACCAGGGCAGCGGTCTGCATGTCTCCGATGAGTGCGTAATCCTCGATGCGCCCGGCCACGTGCATCTCCAGTCGAACGGCCATGTCGCCCCGTGGGGCGCTTACTGCGGGTCAAGAGGTCGTTGCAAGGGGTTGTTGTGGTGAGCCGAGGGCTCCAATGCCTCGCCCGGGGCGAGTGTCCGAGCAGGATACGACGCACGTGCATGATCCGCGCGACGGTCCCGGCAACACGTCTGCGCCGAACGGGTGGGGCGTGAAGGCGGTGCGGTGATTCTGTGCAACGAGTGTGCCGGGTGTGGCCGGAAGCGGGCTCCCCGAGTCGCTGATACCCTGGTAGCCCGTGGACCGGTGGTCGTCAGCAACAGCGGACGAGGCCCCCGAACCGCAGCGACGGCACCTCCGAATCTCCGGATGGCAACGCCGGTACGCACCTCAAGATCCGCGACCACGGGAGCCCCCTTTGGCTATGCAGCCCACATCCACGACGACCAAGCACATCTTCGTCACCGGGGGTGTCGCTTCATCCCTCGGCAAGGGTCTGACTGCCTCCAGCCTGGGTGCCCTGCTCAAGGCGCGGGGCCTTCGGGTCACCATGCAGAAGCTCGACCCCTATCTGAACGTCGACCCGGGCACGATGAACCCGTTCCAGCACGGCGAGGTGTTCGTCACCAACGACGGCGCCGAGACCGACCTGGACATCGGCCACTACGAGCGCTTCCTCGACGTCGACCTCGACGGCTCCGCCAACGTCACGACCGGCCAGGTGTACTCGCAGGTCATCGCCAAGGAGCGGCGCGGCGAGTACCTCGGTGACACCGTGCAGGTCATCCCGCACATCACCAACGAGATCAAGCACCGCATCCGCCGCATGGCCACCGACGACGTCGACGTCGTCATCACCGAGGTCGGCGGCACGGTCGGCGACATCGAGTCGCTGCCGTTCCTGGAGACCGTCCGCCAGGTCCGTCACGAGGTCGGCCGGGACAACGTCTTCGTCGTGCACATCTCCCTGCTGCCGTACATCGGCCCGTCCGGCGAGCTCAAGACCAAGCCCACCCAGCACTCCGTCGCGGCGCTGCGCAACATCGGTATCCAGCCGGACGCCATCGTGCTGCGCGCCGACCGTGACGTACCGACCGCCATCAAGCGCAAGATCTCGCTGATGTGCGACGTCGACGAGGCCGCTGTGGTGGCCTGTGTGGACGCCAAGTCGATCTACGACATTCCGAAGGTGCTGCACACCGAGGGTCTGGACGCGTACGTGGTGCGCAAGCTCGACCTGCCGTTCCGCGATGTCGACTGGACCACCTGGGACGACCTGCTGGACCGCGTCCACAACCCCGACCACGAGGTCACCGTCGCGCTCGTCGGCAAGTACATCGACCTGCCCGACGCGTACCTCTCCGTCACCGAGGCCATCCGGGCCGGCGGCTTCGCGAACAAGGCCCGGGTCAAGGTCAAGTGGGTCGCCTCCGACGACTGCAAGACTCCGGCCGGTGCCGCCAGGCAGCTCTCCGACGTCGACGCCATCTGCGTCCCCGGCGGCTTCGGCGACCGCGGTGTCAACGGCAAGATCGGTGCCATTCAGTACGCCCGTGAGAACAAGGTGCCGCTGCTCGGCCTCTGCCTCGGCCTGCAGTGCATCGTGATCGAGGCGGCGCGCAACCTCGCCGAGATCCCCGACGCCAACTCCACCGAGTTCGACGCCGCCACCTCCCACCCCGTCATCTCGACGATGGAGGAGCAGCTCGCCTACGTCGAGGGCGCGGGTGACCTGGGCGGCACCATGCGGCTCGGCCTGTACCCGGCGAAGCTCGCCGAGGGCTCGCTGGTCCGTGAGGCGTACGGCGACCAGCCGTACGTGGAGGAGCGTCACCGCCACCGCTACGAGGTCAACAACGCCTACCGCGCCGAGCTGGAGAAGAAGGCCGGTCTGGTCTTCTCCGGCACCTCGCCGGACAACAAGCTCGTCGAGTACGTCGAGTACCCGCGCGAGATCCACCCCTACCTGGTCGCCACCCAGGCGCACCCGGAGCTCCGTTCCCGCCCGACCCGCCCGCACCCGCTCTTCGCGGGCCTGGTGAAGGCGGCCGTCGAGCGCAGGACGGGCGCCCGGGCAGACAGCAAGCAGGGCGCCACGTCGGGCAAGTAGTCCGGCGGCAGGCAGGCGTTACCGTTGACCGGGGTACGGATCGATCGAGGGTCCGTACCCCGGTTTCTGTTTTTTGTGGGAGGACGTAGATGGTTATCCAGGACACGCCCGAGGAGTGGCAGGTCACTGCGACCGGGACCCCCTTCACGGGCAACAAGACCAGCGTCCGCACCGATGACGTGGTGATGCCCGACGGCTCGGTCGTCCGCCGCGACTACCAGGTCCACCCCGGATCGGTTGCCGTGCTCGCACTCGACGACGCGGGCCGGGTCCTCGTACTGCGGCAGTACCGGCATCCCGTGCGCCACAAGCTCTGGGAGATCCCCGCCGGACTGCTCGACGTCCCCGGTGAGAATCCGCTGCACGCGGCGCAGCGCGAGCTCTACGAGGAGGCGTACGCCAAGGCCGAGGACTGGCGGGTGCTGACCGACGTCTACACCACGCCCGGCGGCTGCGACGAAGCCGTACGGATCTTCCTCGCCCGGAACCTCTCCGAGGCGGACGGTGAGCGCTTCGCGGTCTCCGAGGAGGAGGCCGACATGGAGCTGGCACGGGTGGAGCTGCAGGAGCTCGTACGGGGGGTGCTCGCCGGGGAGCTGCACAACAACTGCCTCGTGGTGGGTGTCCTCTCGCTCGCGGCGGTGCTCGCCGGTGACGGGATCGATTCGTTGCGGCCGGCCGAGGCGCCGTGGCCGGCCCGGCCGTTCGAGGTGTGACGGTCCGTCGGGAGGCAGATAAGTCTTCCGATCGGACGAACTGTCGATCCGATCGGGGGGTGCCCCGCCGTGCTCCACTCTGAGGGCGCATACGCCTGAACTACGCTCGGAATGCCCTGTCCGGAGTCCCGGCGGGCAACGCGTGCAGCGAAGTGGAGCGTGGCCCGTGACGGATCAGGCGGTGGACACCAGCGGCCCGACGACGGCAGCGGGTACCGAGGAGCTGTCAGGCGCCGCACCACCCCGATTCTTCGGCCGCGAACGCGAGTTGAAGGCGCTGCGGAACGATATCGAACGGGCCGGGCTGGACACCCTGGCCGGCCGCAAGACCGCCCGTGCCCGGGTCCTGCTGATCGCCGGACGCCCCGGCTCCGGACGCACCGCACTCGCCGAAGAACTCGCCCGCGGGCTCATGGACTCCGGCGACTACCCCGACGGGCTGTTCCGGGTCCGGCTCACCGAACCCGGCGGCGCCCCCGTCCCCACCGAGCGCACCGCACGCGAGCTCCTCGACCAACTGGGCGTCACCGGCCCGCCCGGCGCGGACGGTGACGAACTGTCCGAGATGGTCCGCGAGGCCCTCGCTGAACGGAGCGCCCTGCTGCTGCTCGACGAGGCGGCCGACGCCGAGCAGGTCGACCCGCTGCTTCCGGACAACCCGGACTGCCTCGTCGTCGCCACCGCGCAGGGCCCGCTGACCGGCATTCCCGGCGTCCGGCCCTGCACGCTCGGCGGTCTCGACGCGAGCTCCGCCGTCCAGCTGCTGGCCCGCACCATCGGCCAGGTCAGGATCACCGTCGACCCGCGGACCGCCGAGACCCTCGCCGAGGTGTGCGGCGGGCAGCCGGCCGCCCTGGTCATGGTCGGCGGCTGGCTCGCCGCCCATCCGATGGCATCGGTCGCCGACGTCACCAAGCAGCTGCACGAGCTGCCGGACGACGACGAGCAGTCCACCGTTGCCCGCCCGCTGGTGCGTGCCTTCCGGCTGGTCCACGAGTCCCTGCCGCCGACCGCCGCCCGGATACTGCGCCTGCTCGCGCTCGCCCCGGCCGGACTCGCCGACGCCCACACCGCCTCCGCGCTGGCCGGCTGCTCGGTCTCGGCCGCCCAGTCGACCCTCGACGACTTCGTCCTGCTGGGCCTGCTGCGGACCAATGGCGCGGAGCTGTGCCAGTTCGAGGTGCCCGGCTGCCTCGTCCCGTTGCTGCGCGCCCTGCTGGCGGACCGGGACCGGCCGGCCGAGATCCAGCTGGCCCGGGCCCGGATGCTGGAGCGGACCGTACGGCAGCTGCAGTCCTGCCGGGCGGTCACCGAGCCGGAGGGCTCCCCGGCCGGCAAGAAGCTCGCCGGGCTGCCGCGCTCACTGCGCTTCCCGCATCCCGAAGCGGCCGCCGCCTGGCTGCGGATCCGCCGGCCCGCTCTGCTCGCCTCCGCCCGGATCGCCGTCGAGGACGGTGAACTCGACACCCTGGCGCGGCGGTTGGTGGCCGCGCTGGTGCGGGCGCTGGCCGTGCACCAGGGCACCGAGGCCGCCGCACCCGATCTGTACGGGCTGCACGGACTGGTCCTGGCCGTCGCCGAGCGGCGCGAGCTGCACCGTGAGCAGGCTGCCGCGCTGCTCAATCTCGCCGATCTGGATGCCAGGACCGGGCGTACGAAAGAGGCGCTGACCCGATACCGGGCCGCGCTGGACGCCGGGCGGGCGGCGAAGGACCCGTACGCGACCGGCAGGGCGATGGAATCCGTAGGCGGCGCCTACGCCGAGCTGGGGGACTTCCACCGCGCCTCCGACTGGTTCGGCCGAGCGCTCGCGCAGCGGCTCACCCAGGGCGAGCGTGCCGACGAGGCGCGGTTGTACGGGCGGCTCGGCGCCGTCCACACCTATGCCGGGCGGTACGGCGAGGCGCTGCGGAACTGGCGGGCCGCGGCGGCCGGGTACCGCAGGCTCGGCGACCTGCCCGCCCAGGCGCGGGCGCTCAGTGAGGCCGCGCGGGTGCAGGAGTACGCGGGGCGGCCGCAGGAGTCGCTGCAGACCTGCCAGGAGGCCGTGGAGTGGGCGCGGCAGGCCAAGGACGTACGCCTGCAGGCGGCGCTGGAGCTCCGGCTGGCCGACACCCTCGAACGGCTCGGAGACCCCGCTGCGGCCCGGCTGCACCGTGGTATGGGGGACAGGCTCCTGGGCGAGAAGGGCTCTACCTACGAAATCCGCAGTGCGTCGGCGGAAAATTAATGCTTTATAAGGCTAGACAGCAGGAAGCCCTTCATTAGACTGGTCTTACCGCGAACCTCCGTGGTGTATCCATTTACACTAAGTGTGTCCGGGTATGTACCGCCATGCCCGAGTAACCCTCTGAGTCAAGGACCGTGATCGACGTGAAGGTCGGCATCCCCCGCGAAGTCAAGAACAACGAGTTCCGCGTGGCCATCACGCCCGCCGGTGTGCATGAGCTCGTCCGCAACGGCCACCAGGTCGTCGTCGAGCAGAACGCCGGCGTCGGGTCCTCGATCACGGACGAGGAGTACGCCGCCGCCGGTGCGCAGATCCTGCCCACCGCCGACGAGGTCTGGGCCACGGCCGACCTGCTGCTGAAGGTCAAGGAGCCGGTCGCCGAGGAGTACCACCGCCTCCGCAAGGACCAGACGCTCTTCACGTACCTGCACCTCGCCGCCTCCCGCGAGTGCACGGACGCCCTGCTGGAGTCCGGCACCACCGCCATCGCGTACGAGACCGTCGAGACCGCGAACCGCGCACTCCCGCTGCTCGCGCCGATGTCCGAGGTCGCGGGCCGCCTGGCTCCCCAGGTCGGCGCGTACCACCTGATGCGCTCGGTCGGCGGCCGTGGTGTGCTGCCGGGCGGTGTCCCGGGCACGGCCCCCGGTGAGGCGGTCGTCATCGGCGGCGGTGTCTCCGGCTGGAACGCCACGCAGATCGCCGTCGGGCTCGGCTTCCACGTCACGCTGCTCGACAAGGACATCAACAAGCTGCGCGAGGCCGACAAGGTCTTCGGCACCAAGGTCAAGACCGTCGTCTCCAACGCCTTCGAGCTGGAGAAGGCCGTCGTCGAGGCCGACCTCGTCATCGGCGCCGTGCTGATCCCCGGCGCGAAGGCCCCGAAGCTGGTCACCAACGAGCTCGTCGCCAAGATGAAGCCCGGAAGTGTACTTGTCGACATTGCAATCGATCAGGGTGGTTGCTTCGAGGACTCGCACCCGACGACGCACGCCGACCCGACCTTCACGGTCCACAACTCGGTCTTCTACTGCGTCGCCAACATGCCTGGCGCGGTGCCGAACACCTCCACGTACGCGCTCACCAACGCGACGCTGCCGTACATCCTGGAGCTCGCGAACCGCGGCTGGGTCGAGGCGCTGCGCCGCGACGCCGCGCTCGCAAAGGGCCTCAACACCCATGAGGGCCAGGTCGTTTACCGCGAGGTGGCGGAGGCGCACGGCCTGGAGCACGTCGAGCTGAGCACCCTTCTCGGCTGACGAGTCAACGCATTCCGTCAACCCCGCACGTCCGGCCGGACCTTGCCGAGCAAGGTCCGGCCGGACGTGTGTCGGCCCCCGTGAGGCCTTCGCGCAACTCGCGCCGAATGTAACCCTTTGACCGTTTCATGCAGTTGTGAAATGTGCGCCGGAATGACTGCACACCCTTGACAGGAGGGTGTTCGATTGCCGACACAACGGGCCGGGTCCGGCGGATTGTGTTGCTGCGAACCGGTGACACGCCATAGAGTCGCCAATCGTCGGCATGGTGTCACGCTGACCTATCGATAAGTTTCCTGGTCACGTCCAAGGAGGTAAGACGACTTGTGAATGAGTCGACATTTACTCCCGGGGGTGTTCAACCAGGGATGCCTGCACGGGGCCAGAGCCCGAACGGGCTGGAGGCTGTCGGCTCCGTCGCTGTCCGCACCTTCGCCACCCACCAGCACATGACGACAGCCCCCCAGATGATGGA
Organism: Streptomyces sp. NPDC048411; assembly: GCF_040704695.1. NCBI lineage: Bacteria > Bacillati > Actinomycetota > Actinomycetes > Kitasatosporales > Streptomycetaceae > Streptomyces > Streptomyces sp. NPDC048411. Next base: position 15,454 of record NZ_JBEZKL010000063.1, on the reverse strand, counting down.
CGGCCTAAACGTGAACGCCATGGCCGGCAACGAGAGTGGCCGAGAGACCGCCCACTTCGCCGACTTCGACGAGGTGCCCCAGGGGCACTTCTACGACCCCGACGCCGAGTACGAGCCCGATCCGGAGTACGCGGCCACCCTCGCGCCCGACGCTGCCCGCCAGCGCCGCGAGCGGATCGGCCCGACCGGCCGGCCCCTGCCCTACTTCCCGATCCCGGGTCCGCTGACCGACCACGGTCCCGCGAAGATCATCGCGATGTGCAACCAGAAGGGCGGCGTCGGCAAGACCACGTCGACCATCAACCTGGGTGCCGCACTCGCGGAGTACGGACGCCGCGTCCTGCTCGTCGACTTCGACCCGCAGGGCGCCCTGTCCGTCGGTCTCGGCGTCAACCCGATGGAGCTCGACCTCACGGTCTACAACCTGCTCATGGAGCGGGGCATGTCGGCCGACGAGGTCCTCCTGAAGACCGCCGTGCCCAACATGGACCTGCTCCCGAGCAACATCGACCTGTCGGCTGCCGAAGTGCAGCTGGTCAGCGAGGTGGCCCGGGAGTCCACGCTGCAGCGCGCCCTGAAGCCGCTGATGGCCGACTACGACTACATCGTGATCGACTGCCAGCCCTCGCTGGGCCTGCTCACGGTGAACGCCCTGACGGCCGCTCACAAGGTGATAGTGCCGCTCGAGTGCGAGTTCTTCGCTCTGCGCGGCGTGGCACTGCTCACCGAGACCATCGAGAAGGTCCAGGAGCGGCTCAACCCGGAGCTGGAGCTCGACGGCATCCTTGCGACCATGTACGACTCCCGTACGGTGCACAGCCGCGAGGTGCTCGCGCGGGTCGTCGAGGCCTTCGACGAGCACGTCTACCACACGGTGATCGGGCGCACGGTGCGTTTCCCGGAGACCACGGTCGCCGGTGAGCCCATCACCACGTACGCCTCCAACTCGGTCGGTGCCGCCGCCTATCGCCAGCTCGCCAGGGAGGTGCTCGCCCGGTGTCACGCCGAGTGAGTCTGCCCGGGGCCGACGAACTGTTCCGTACCACCGGGGGGATGGGGCTGCAGTCCTCGTCCCCCGCGGACCGGCGGCGCAAGGCGAACGGCGAGGCGCGGGTACCGGCTCCGGCCGGTGAGAACGAGACTGCGGCGGACAGCTCCGGAGCGACCGGGGGAGCGGCCGAGGCCGGCGCCGTACACCCCCAGGAGGAGCACGCGCCGGCGGACGCCGACGCGGGGGATTCCCACAGCCGCGGCGACGACAGCGACCGGGTGGCCGTGGCCGCGCAGGCCGCCCGCCGCCCCTCGGCCTCCTCCCCTTCCGCCGCCGCGCAGCAGGAGGCCGTTCCGGCCGTCCAGCAGCAGCGCAGGCGCGGAGGCGGGCGCGGAGCGAACCGGCGGCCCAGCGGCCGGGAACGCCACGACGAGAAGATCACCGTCTATGTCTCCGCCGAGGAACTGATGGACCTCGAGCACGCGCGGCTCGTGCTGCGCGGCGAGCACGGGCTCGCCGTCGACCGCGGGCGGATCGTCCGTGAGGCGGTCGCGGTGGTCCTCGCGGACCTGGAGGCGCGGGGCGACGCGAGCATCCTCGTACGGCGGCTGCGCGGCCGCTGACCGGCGGGGCGCCGGTAGCCTGCCCGGAGAGCCGCGCTGCTCAGCGGGCGGACCGTACCGTAGCGGCCACCGCCGGCCGGCAGTCCGGCCCGTCCTGAACGGGCTGTCGCCCGCCGCCCGTATCCCGCCGCACCCTGGACCTCCATGCCAACGAACGACGAGCCCGCCCGTACGCCCCGGCGCCCCCTGGGGCGTGGTCCGGGGGGCCGGCCCGCGCCGGGTGCGGACGAGCCGTCGGTGACCGGGTGGCCGGGGGAGCCAGGCGCCCCGGCCATGCCGCCCGCCACCCTTCTCCCCGTCACCGGGACCACGGAGTCCTCTGCGGTCACATATGGCGACGTGACGTCGGCGCACGGCGACCGGGCGGCCGCGGCGGACGGGCACGGCACCGCGTCCGCGGACGCCGACGGCCCCGCTGCCGCCAGAGAGCCTGCGGCGCTCGCAGAGCCCGCGGAGCCCTCGGAGTCCGCAGAGCCTGCGGAGCTGGAGCTGCCGGGTCCCGCTGGGCCCGCTGAACCCGCGGGCGACGGGCGGTTCACCGTTCGGCTCGCCAACTTCGAGGGACCGTTCGACCTTCTTCTGCAGCTCATCTCCAAGCACAAGCTCGATGTGACCGAAGTCGCTCTCTCCAAGGTCACGGATGAGTTCATGGCCCACATCCGGGCCATGGGGCCGGACTGGGATCTCGACCAGACCACCGAGTTCCTCGTCGTCGCCGCGACCCTGCTCGATCTCAAGGCGGCCCGCCTGCTGCCCGCCGCCGAGGTCGAGGACGAGGCGGATCTCGCGCTGCTCGAAGCGCGCGACCTGCTCTTCGCGCGGCTCCTGCAGTACCGCGCGTACAAACGCATCGCGGAGATCTTCAGCGCCCGGCTCGAGTCGGAGGGACGGCGTTTTCCACGGACCGTCGGTCTGGAGGCGCACCATGCCGACCTGCTGCCCGAGGTGGTCATCAGCATCGGCGCCGAGGGATTCGCCAGGCTCGCCGTGAAGGCGATGCAGCCCAAGCCCAAGCCGCAGGTGTACGTCGATCACATCCACGCCCCGCTGGTCAGCGTGCGGGAGCAGGCCGAGATCGTGGTGGCGAGGCTGCGGGAGGCGGGGGAGATCAGTTTCCGGCAGCTCACCGAGGACGCCGCGGACACCCTCACCGTCGTCGCCCGGTTCCTCGCGCTGCTGGAGCTGTACCGGGAGAAGGCCGTCACCCTCGACCAGGAGGAGGCGCTCGGCGAGCTCATGGTGCGCTGGTCCGGGGGAGCGGATGCCTCACCGAGGGTGACGGACGAGTTCGACAAGGACGTCCAGGAGGGCGCAGAGGCATGACTGAGAGCAGCGAGCAGGACAGCGTCGGCGCCACTGTCGCGGATCTTGAACTCAAGCCCGCCCTGGAGGCGGTCCTGATGGTCGTCGACGAGCCCGCCACCGAGGAACACCTGGCCAAGGTGTTGGAGCGGCCCCGGCGGGCCGTTGCCGATGCGCTGCGGGAGCTGGCCGACGAGTACACCGTGCAGCGCCGCGGTTTCGATCTCCGGCTGGTCGCGGGCGGCTGGCGCTTCTACACGCGCCCGGAGTACGCGGAGGCCGTCGAGGGCTTCGTGCTGGACGGCCAGCAGTCCCGGCTCACCCAGGCCGCTCTGGAGACCCTGGCAGTGGTCGCGTACCGGCAGCCGGTCAGCCGCTCACGCGTCTCCGCGGTGCGCGGTGTGAACTGTGACGGCGTGATGCGGACCCTCCTGCAGAGGGGCCTGGTGGAGGACGCGGGCGCGGAACCCGAAACAGGTGCGATCCTGTACAGGACGACGAACTACTTTCTGGAGCGGATGGGCCTGCGCGGCCTGGATGAGCTCCCGGAGCTCGCGCCCTTCCTCCCCGAGGCGGACGCGATCGAGGCTGAGACGCTAGAGGGTGTGCCGTCGTTCGATCCGGACGCACCGGACACCCCGGATACTCACGCAGACGACAAGACGGAATTTTGATGCGAAGCAGTGGCAGGAACAGCGGCAGCGGCAAGAGCGGCGGCAACCGGAACCCCCGGGGTGGCGGCGCCGGGCGTGACGACAGGCAGGACCAGCGTCCCCGCCGGCCCCGGCCCGAGGAGCGCCGCTACGACGTGGGCGGCACGACCGGTGCCGGCGAGAAGAGCGGCGACGGCCCCCGCAAGGGCCGCGGCTCCGCGGCGCGCGGTGGCGCCAAGGGCGGGCCGAAGACCGCGCAGGGCGGCGGCAGGAGCGGCGGCCCGCGGCGTGGACCGCAGGGCGCCCCGTCCCGTCCGCGCGAGCTCGACGCCAAGATCGAGCAGCGCAACCGGGACAGGTACGCGAACAAGCCCGACACCAGGACGCCCAAGACATTCCCGGGCGCCGAGCAGGAGGGTGAGCGCCTGCAGAAGGTCCTTGCCCGCGCGGGCATGGGCTCGCGCCGCGCGTGCGAGGAGCTGATCGAGCAGTCCCGTGTCGAGGTCAACGGACAGATCGTCGTCGAGCAGGGCATGCGCGTCGATGTGCACAAGGACGAGATCAAGGTCGACGGTCTGACCGTCGCCGCCCAGTCGTATCTCTTCTTCGCGCTGAACAAGCCCGCCGGTGTCGTCTCCTCGATGGAGGACCCGGACGGCCGCCAGTGCCTCGGCGACTACGTCACCAACCGTGAGACGCGTCTCTTCCACGTCGGCCGGCTGGACACCGAGACCGAGGGCATCATCCTGCTCACCAACCACGGCGAGCTGGCCCACCGTCTCACCCACCCCAAGTACGGCGTGAAGAAGACCTACCTGGCCGCCATCCAGGGGCCCCTCCCGCGTGAGCTGGGCAAGCGCCTCAAGGACGGCATCCAGCTGGAGGACGGGTACGCCCGCGCCGACCACTTCCGGGTCGTCGAGAACACCGGCAAGAACTACCTGGTCGAGGTGACCCTCCACGAGGGCCGCAAGCACATCGTCCGCCGCATGCTGGCCGAGGCGGGCTTCCCGGTCGAGCGGCTCGTACGGACGTCCTTCGGGCCGATCCCGCTGGGCGACCAGAAGTCCGGCTGGCTCCGCCGCCTCACCAACACCGAGGTGGGCATGCTGATGCGGGAGGTCGGTCTCTAGGGACCCCTCCCGGCAGGCTTTGCCCTGTCGCTCCGTCCGCTCTCCCGCCCGCGGCCGGTTCCTGGCTTCGATTTTCGAACAGGAATCGGTCGCGGGTCTTTTGCTGCCGTCATTGCGTCTTTATAGTCAGTGTGACTATTAAGGAGGCGGGTGTGAGTCTCGCGGACATCCTCGATCCCCTGCAGCAACCCTTGGTGACGGTCCTGGACACCCCGGTCAGCTGGACCGAGGTCCTCGGCTTCGGCAGCGGAGCGCTGTGCGTCTGGCTCGTGGCCCGTCAGCACCTCGCCAACTGGCCGATCGGCATCGCCAACAACCTCTTCTTCATCCTGCTGTTCACCCAGTCCGGTCTGTACGCCGACGCCGGCCTGCAGTTCGTCTTCATCACCCTTGCCGTGTACGGCTGGTGGACCTGGACCCACGGGGGTGGACCGGGTTCGTCCGCCCTGCCGGTGCGCAGTACCACGCGCACCGAATGGGCCTGGCTGTGCGCGGCAGGGGTGGCGGGGACCCTCGCCCTGGCCGTCCTGCTCGACCGTGCCACCGACTCGACCGTGCCGTTCTGGGACGCGCTGACGACCGCGCTGTCGCTGGCGGCGACGTACGGGCAGTGCCGGAAGCTGGTCGAGTCGTGGTGGCTGTGGATCGCCGCCGACGTGGTGTACATCCCGCTCTACGCGTACAAGGAGCTCTACCTGACCTCCCTGCTCTACGTCGGGTTCCTGACGCTGTGCCTGGTCGGGCTGCGCAACTGGAAGCTTGATCTCGCCGTCCGGCAGCGGGAGTTGGCGGAGGTGGCCCGATGAAGCGGTTCGCGCACGGGCTCGTGCTCGGCAAGTTCTATCCGCCGCACGCCGGCCATCACCACCTCGTCCGCACCGCCCAGGACCGCTGCGAGCGGCTGACCGTCCTGGTCTGCGCCGCCTCTGTCGAGTCCGTCCCGCTCACCGATCGCGTCGCCTGGATGCGGGAGGTGCATCCGGACGTACGGGTCGTCGGCGCCGTCGACGACACCCGGATGGATCTCCACGACCCGGCGATCTGGGACGCCCACATGGCTGTCTTCACCGAGGCCGTCCTGGAACCGGTCGACGCCGTCTTCACCTCGGAGTCGTACGGGGACGAACTGGCCCGCCGCTTCGGTGCCGAATCCGTCTGCGTCGACCCCGGCCGCACGGTCTTTCCGGTCTCCGGCACCGCCGTCCGGAAGGACCCGGTGGGCTGCTGGGACTTCCTCGAACCGCCCGTGCGGGCCGCGCTCACCCGCCGGATCGTCGTTCTCGGCGCCGAGTCCACCGGTACCACCACGATGGCCTGCGCCCTCGCCGACCATTACCGGCGGCGCGGCGGCGTCTGGGCACAGACCCGGTACGTCGCCGAGTACGGGCGGGAGTTCAGCGAACAGAAGCTGGCCGCACTGCGTGCCCGGTGGCCCCAGGCGCAGTGGGAGGACGTCGCCTTCACCACTGACGACTTCCCGCTGATCGCCGAGGCGCAGAACGCCAAGGAGGAGGCCGCCGCCCGGACCGGGTCCCCGGTGCTCATCTGCGACACCGACTCCTTCGCCACCACGGTCTGGCACGAGCGGTACGTCGGCGGCCGCAATCCGCTCGTCGAGGAGACCGCCGACCGGGTCGGCCATCACCTGTGGCTGCTCACCGACCACGACGGTGTTGCCTTCGAGGACGACGGACTACGCGACGGCGAGGAGCTGCGGCCCTGGATGACCGACCGGTTCCGGGCCGAACTCACCCGCACCGGAAGGACGTTCGTCGAGCTGGCCGGGACGCATGAGAAGCGTCTGGAGACCGCGCTCACCGCTGTCGACGCACTGCTCGCCGCAGGCTGGAACTTCGCCGCACCCCTCCCGGAGCGACGATGAGCACCGCCCCGGAGGGCTACGACCCGCATGCCTTCGAGCCGTTCGCCGTCACCGTCGACCTCGCGGTCTTCACGGTCCGCGGCGGACGGCTGCACGTCCTGCTCGTCGAACGCGGCGAGGACCCGTACAAGGGGCACTGGGCGCTGCCCGGCGGCTTCGTCCTGCCCCGTGAGTCCGCCGAGTCCGCCGCCCGCCGGGAGCTCGCGGAGGAGACCGGGCTGTCCGAGTCCACCGTCTCCCCCCTCCACCTGGAACAGTTGCGCACCTACAGCGATCCGGACCGCGACCCCAGGATGCGGGTCGTCTCCGTCGCGTACGCCGCGCTCGTCCCCGATCTTCCGGAGCCGCGCGGCGGTGGGGACGCGGCCAACGCCCGCTGGTGGGACGCCGGAGCACTCGGCGCGCTCGCCTTCGACCACGACCGCATCCTCGCCGACGCACACGACAGGATCGGCGCCAAACTCGAGTACACGTGTCTTGCCACCGCCTTCTGCCCGGCCGAGTTCACCCTCGGCGAGCTCCAACAGGTGTACGAGACCGTCTGGGGCGTCGAGCTCGACCGACCCAACTTCCGGCGCAAGGTCCTCACCACGCCCGGCTTCGTCCAGGCCGTGGAGGGATCACCGCGCCGCACCGGCGGACGGGGCAAACCGGCCGCCCTGTACCGGGCGGGTGCCGCCACCGCCCTGCACCCTCCACTGCTGCGACCGGAAGGAAGAAGCACATGATCGTGACCAGGACCATCACCAAAGGCGCTGCCACCGGCGCGCTGACCGGGCTCGCGCTCGGTGACGCGCTGGGCTTCCCGACCGAATTCAACAACGTGCCCTCGATCCTCGCCAAGTGCGGGCCGTGGCGGCAGATGCGGCTGCCGCGTCCCGCGATCGTCTCCGACGACACCCAGATGACGCTGGCCCTCGCGCGGGGCATCCGCACCGCCATGGACCGGGGACTGCTCACCGCACTGCGGCTGACCCGGCCGGTACGCGAAGAATTCGTCGAGTGGTACCACTCACCGGACAACAACCGCGCCCCCGGCCGCACCTGCATGACCGCCTGCCGGCTGCTCGACGGCGAACGGCTCTGGCAGGAGGCCAGCCAGACAGGCTCCAAGGGCTGTGGCGCCAATATGCGGGTGGCGCCCGTCGGACTCGTACCCGGGCTGAGCGAGGAACAGCGTTCCGGCGCGGCGCAGTTGCAGGCTGCCCTCACGCACGGACATCCCACGGCGCTCGCCGCCTCCGACCTGATGGCGCGCGCGGTGTACCTGCTGGCGCAGGGCGCGGAGCCGGCGGGGCTGATCGGGCAGCTGCGCTCGTACGCGTACGAGAACAGCAGCCGTTACCTCTCGCGCTGGCTCGGCGACCTGTGGCGGTACGCGGGCGACGACTCCGGCGAGAGCTACATCCGGCGCGGCTGGGATGAGTGCCTGACCGCACTGGCCAGGGTGCAGGACGCCCTGCGCGACCCGTCACCGGAGGACGACCCGTGCGAGACGACCGGTGACGGCTGGATCGCCGAGGACGCCCTCGCCACGGCCCTGCACTGCTTCCTGCTGTTCCCCGACGAACCGGTCACCGCCCTGCGCCGGGCCGCCTGCACGCGCGGCGACTCCGACTCGATCGGCTGCCTGACCGGGGCGCTGGCCGGGGCACATCTGGGGGCCGCGGCCTGGCCCAAGGAGTGGTCGGAGCGGATCGAGTACCGCAGCGATCTGCTGTCGCTGGGGGCGCTCTGGGACTCTTGATCCATGCGTACGAAAACGATGCACCTGCACGAGGCCGGGCTGCCGGTCACGGACTTCGGCCCGGTACTCGCCGAGGAGCCCGGACCGACGCTGTTCGCACGAGGGTGACCCCGCCGGGGACGGTCTGTGGTGACCCGGTCCCCCTCCGGAGCGCCCCCCGGGCGGTGAACGTCCAGCGCGACGCGGGGGAACCCGGAGTCTTCTTCATCGCCCTGCCGGGACTGCCCTGCGCGACCCCGGACGGGCCGTCACGGGGCAGCAGACCGGTGGTGGTGGCGAGCGGGCCCGTTCAGTCGGCGCCGGGTGACAGCGCCGACGCTCGGCGAGTGCGAATCAGGAAGTCCTCCACCCGGGCCCGGTCCGGCTCCGGTGGGAGCGGGGAGCCCGCTGCCGCCTCGTCGTTCTCCTCGGCCAGGCGGGTCATCCGGCGTTCGACCTCCGGCCAGGGAACCTCGCCGCGCTTCACCGCGAGCAGCTCCTCCCTGGCCGCGCCGACGTCGACCGTCAGTTCTCCCGTACGCAGCAGATCCCGGCCACTCGCCAGCAGCCGCAGCAGATGCATGGCGTGCTTCCAGCGCGGCGCACCGAAACTACGGACATCCGCCTCCAGCTTCCTGCGCTGGCCCAGCGCGTAGCGGACGAAGGTCCGGTGGGCGAGGCGGGACAGGAACGCGTCGCGCAGGGAGAGGAGTTCGCGGCCGACGGGGGCGACCTGTTCCACCAGGGGGGAGTGCAAGCACTCCAGGACATTGGGGTTGGCGATCAGCGCCAGTTCGCAGAAGCGCTCCAGTTCCCAGGAGAACTGCTCCTCCGCAGGGCCCTCGACGTGTTTCGGCGGTTTCTCGAACTGCCAGAAGAGGCGGGTCGGCGCCAGAAAGACACCGCGCCGGTCGGTGTCACTGCCGTCCGTGGCGAGCCCGAACGCGCGTGAGCCCATCACGCAGGAGTAGATCGTGTGGTCGCGTACGAGGGCCTCGGCGTCCTGGGTGGTCATGCGGGTGAGCGTACGTGCGGGTAAATGCGTTGCGGGCAGGGAGCCGTGGCGTCAGCATCGGCCGCATGACGATGATCCGAAAGGCCCGGCGCGTACCCCTCCAGTGAGCGCGATGACCCCACTTTCGGGGTCGCCGCGGTGGAGCTGCTGTGCGGATGGGCGGCCACGGAGGCCGGGCGGTCGTCGCTGGTGACGTCCGCAGACTGCCCTGACGCGACCGTCTCGGCGGGGGCTTCGGCTCCCGCCGGGACGGCCGGTGTCATGCGAGCCGGATGGTGTCACCGGTGACGGTGATCCGTTCGGTGGGCAGCGGGCCCGGCGCGGGACCGGCCACGACCGCCGCGTCCGTGATGCGGTACTTGCTGCCGTGGCAGGGACAGTTGATGGTGCCGTCACTGACCGAGTCGACGGTGCACCCCGCATGGACGCAGATGGCGGAGAAGCCCTTGAACTCGCCCTTCTTGGGCTGGGTCACCACGACCTTCTGTTCCGTGAAGATCGTGCCGCCGCCGACGGGGATGTCCGAGGTCTTGGCGAGAACCGTGCCGCTCGCGGTGGAGCCTTTCGACGCCGTGGCGCTTGCCGTGCCGCTCGCGGGGGAACCTTTCGGCGGCGTGGCGCTTGCCTTGGTGCTCGGGGTGACGCCCGGTGAGGTCTCCGGTGCGGATGTCGTGCTGGCTCCGTCCCCGGACGAGCCGCAAGCGGTCACCAGCCCGGCGGCGCCCGCTGCGGCTGCCGTGAGGACCGTCCTTCGTCGTGCGTCCATGGCTTGCTCCTTGTGTGGTGGCCACGACCGGTGAGCTGTCTGCTTCCGGCATGGGCATCGTGACCCCGCGGACGCCGAGGGCCTAGCAACCCGGCGGCAGAATCGCCCAAGTGGCAGAAGCACCGGTTCTGGCCGACATTGTCGATACTCCATCCCTCTTCCGAGGGGCAGAACCATGGCAAGGAAACGACCTCGGCAGCCTGCTGGGCGGCGGGAGCGGAGCGTTCCGAGGATGGTCCCGGCGCCGGCCGGCACCCGCGCCGGGCGATGACAAGGGCGGCGCGGGCGGTGGCAACGGAGCGGCCGGGCGGGTGACCCCGTCGGGTACCAGGCGCAGATCTTCTTCGCCGGCTGCCTGATCACCGCCCGGGTGTACGGAGCGGCCACCGTGAACCGCGTGATCCTCTTCGTCCAGTCGGTCCCCGCTGCGGTGGCCCTCGTCCTGCCGGCGCAGCCGGCCGGCCGGGTCCCCCGGACGCTGCTCGCCGTGCACGCCACCGCAGCGTCCCGATGACCGCTGTGTCTCACGGAAAGAGCACCTCGGTCGCCGGCCGCCTCGCCCCTCTAGGCTGAAACGCGCAGGTTGGCGCCGAGCAGGCGCGACAACCATAGAGCGGCACGAAGAACAACGGCACGAAGAACAGCAGCACGAAGAAGTGAGGAGCCAGACGTGGCGGTACGAGCGGTCCGCGGAGCTGTCCAGCTGGACCGGGACGAGGCCGGACACATGGACGAGCGGGTCAGCGGCCTGCTCACCGCCATCCTGGAGCGCAACAGCCTCGTTGCGGACGACCTGATCAGCATCTGGTTCACGGCCACCCCCGATCTGCACAGCGACTTCCCGGCCGCCGCCGCACGCGGTATCGGCATCGTCGACGTACCGCTGATCTGCGCCCAGGAGCTGGACATCGAAGGGGCGATGCCCCGCGTGGTGCGCATCCTCGCCCATGTCGAGACGTACCTCGCCAAGTCCGAGATCACGCACGTCTACCTCGGGGCCACCGCCTCCCTCCGCAAGGACATCGCCCAGTGAGAACCGCCGTCGTCATCGGAACCGGCCTGGTCGGCACCTCCGCAGCCCTCGCCCTCGCCGGGCGCGGCGTCCACGTCCACCTCCTCGACCACGACCCGGCGTCCGCCCGCACCGCGGCCGCGCTCGGCGCCGGTACGGACGAGGCGCCCGAGGGCCGCGTCGACCTGGCGGTCATCGCCGTACCGCCCGCCCATGTGGCCTCGGTGCTCGCCACCGCCATGCGGGACGACATCGCCCGCGGCTACCTCGACGTCGCCAGCGTCAAGGGCGGCCCCCGCCGTGAGCTGGAAGCCCTCGGCGTCGACCTCACGCCGTACATCGGTACGCACCCGATGGCCGGCAAGGAGCGTTCGGGCCCCCTCGCCGCCACCGCCGACCTCTTCGAGGGGCGCCCCTGGGTCCTCACCCCGACCCGCGACACCGACACCGAGGTCCTCAACCTCGCCCTGGAGCTGGTCGCCCTCTGCCGCGCCGTTCCCGTCGTCATGGACGCCGACGCCCACGACCGGGCCGTCGCCCTCGTCTCCCACACCCCGCAGCTGATCTCGTCGATGGTCGCCGCCCGCCTGGAGGAGGCCGACGAGACGGCCGTACGCCTCTGCGGCCAGGGCATCAGGGACGTCACCCGGATCGCCGCCTCCGACCCCCGGATGTGGGTGGAGATCCTCTCCGCCAACCCCGGCCCGGTCGCCGATGTGCTCGCCGGGGTCGCCGCCGATCTCGACGAGACGGTACGGGCGCTGCGCAGCCTCCAGACCGGCGACGAAGACAAGCGCCGCGAGGGCACCGACTCCATCGAGGACGTGCTGCGGCGCGGCAACGCGGGCCGGGTCAGGGTGCCCGGGAAGCACGGGGCGGCCCCGGCGTCGTACGAGATCGTGGCCGTGCTCATCAGCGACCGGCCGGGCGAACTGGCCGGGATCTTCGCGGACGCGGGCCGGGCCGGGATCAACGTCGAGGACGTCCGCATCGAGCACGCCACCGGGCAGCAGGCGGGTCTGGTGCAGCTGATGGTCGAGCCGAGCGCGGCCCCCGCACTGGCCACGGCGCTGCGCGAGCGGGGCTGGTCGATCCGCCAGTAGGTGGTGTCCCGCGCATCACGGCCGGACGCCCCCGGGCCCGCGGTGGCCAGGTCCGAGGGCACTTGTCCACAGGGTGTAAAGGCCCGCCCAGACACTCGGTAACCTTGAGCGGGGCGGGTTCGCGCGTCCCCGTCCCGCCCACCCCGAGTACCAGGAAGGTGTCCACCACCGTGGAAACCGTAAGCGCCGCCGCCCGGACGGCCCCGGCCGCAGTGATCGTTGCCATAGACGGCCCGTCCGGCACGGGTAAGTCGAGCACGTCGAAGGCTGTCGCCGCCCAGCTCGGCCTGAGCTACCTGGACACCGGCGCCCAATACCGGGCGATCACCTGGTGGATGCTGAACAACGGCATCGACGTGCACAACGCCGCGGAGGTCGCGACCGCCGCGGACAAGCCGGTCATCGTCTCGGGCACGGACCCGGCCGCCCCGACGATCACGGTCGACGGCGAGGACGCCGCGGGCCCGATCCGTACGCCGGAGGTCACCTCCAAGGTCAGCGCCGTCAGCGCGGTCCCCGAGGTGCGGACCCGGATCACCGAGCTGCAGCGGTCCATCGCCGCGGATGCCGAGGTCGGCATCGTGGTCGAGGGCCGTGACATCGGCACGACCGTGCTGCCCGACGCCGACCTCAAGATCTTCCTGACCGCCTCCCCGGAGGCCCGCGCGGCCCGTCGCAGCGGAGAGCTCAAGGGCTCCGATCTCGCCACCACCAAGGAGGCGCTGATCAAGCGGGACACCGCGGACTCCAGCCGGAAGACCTCGCCGCTCGCCAAGGCGGGCGACGCGGTCGAGGTGGACACCACCGAGCTGACCCTGCAGCAGGTCATCGAGTGCGTCGTCACCCTCGTCGAGGAGAAGCGGGCCGCGAAGTGACCCCTGCCACGGGCACGCCCACACTGCGTGGAGCGGCGGTCGGGCGCGGGATCGGCATCGGGCTGATGTACGGGCTGTGGAAGCCCCGCGTCCTCGGTGCGTGGCGGGTACCCGCCTCCGGACCCGTCATACTCGCGGTGAACCACTCCCACAACATCGACGGGCCGATGCTGATGGGCACCGCGCCCCGGCCCGTGCACTTCCTGATCAAGAAAGAGGCGTTCGTCGGCCCCCTCGACCCGTTCCTGCGCGGAATCGGTCAGCTGAAGGTGGACCGTACGAGCGCCGACCGCACCGCCGTCACCCACGCCCTCGGCGTGCTGCAGAACGGCGGGGTGCTGGGGATCTTTCCCGAGGGCACCAGGGGTGAAGGAGACTTCGCCTCGCTGCGGGCCGGACTCGCGTACTTCGCGGTTCGCAGCGGGGCGCCGATCGTCCCCGTGGCCGTCCTGGGAAGCACTGAGCGCCGCGGGCGGTTGATATCGGCACTGCCGCCTTTGCGCAGCCGGGTCGATGTCGTCTTCGGCGACGCCTTCGAAGCACAAGAAGGTGCGTCCCGGCGCACCCGGAAGGCACTGGACGAGGCGACGGTACGGATCCAGGAGCGGCTGACCTCGCACCTGGCCGGGGCCAGGCGCTTCACTGGGCGCTAAGTAAGACTTGAGTAGTGGGCCGCGTGATCGTGGTCCATCGATGATGATGCAAAGAGGAACGGACTTCATGAACGACCAGATTCACTCCGGCGGCTCGGACCACGAGCACGGAGCGCTTGGCGACGCCGAGTACGCGGAGTTCATGGAGCTCGCCGCGCAGGAGGGCTTCGACGTCGAGGACGTCGAGGGCGCGATCGACGAGGCCGGTCACGGACCGCTGCCCGTCCTCGCCGTCGTCGGCCGCCCCAATGTCGGCAAGTCGACCCTGGTGAACCGGATCATCGGCCGCCGCGAAGCGGTCGTCGAGGACAAGCCCGGAGTCACCCGGGACCGAGTCACCTACGAGGCCGAATGGGCCGGCCGCCGTTTCAAGGTCGTCGACACCGGCGGCTGGGAGCAGGACGTGCTGGGCATTGACGCCTCCGTCGCCGCCCAGGCCGAGTACGCGATCGAGGCTTCCGACGCGGTCGTCTTCGTCGTCGACTCGACCGTCGGCGCGACCGACACCGACGAGGCCGTCGTCAAGCTGCTGCGCCGGGCCAAGAAGCCCGTCGTCCTGTGCGCCAACAAGGTCGACGGCCAGAGCGGTGAGGCCGACGCCACTGCGCTCTGGTCGCTCGGTCTCGGTGAGCCGCACCCGGTCTCCTCGCTGCACGGCCGCGGCACCGGCGATCTGCTCGACGCAGTCCTCGAAGCACTGCCTGAGGCTCCGGCCCAGCGCTTCGGTACCGCCCTCGGCGGACCGCGGCGCATCGCCCTCATCGGCCGTCCGAACGTCGGCAAGTCCTCGCTGCTGAACAAGGTGGCGAACGAGGACCGGGTCGTCGTCAACGAAATGGCCGGCACCACCCGTGACCCGGTCGACGAGCTGATCGAGCTCGGTGGTATCACCTGGAAGTTCATCGACACGGCCGGCATCCGCCGCCGCGTCCACCTCCAGGAGGGAGCGGACTACTACGCCTCGCTGCGTACCGCGGCCGCCGTCGAGAAGGCCGAGGTCGCCGTCGTCCTGATCGACGCCAGCGAGTCCATCAGCGTGCAGGACCAGCGCATCATCACCATGGCCGTGGAGGCCGGGCGCGCGATGGTGATCGCGTACAACAAGTGGGACACCCTCGACGAGGAGCGCCGCTACTACCTGGAGCGCGAGATCGAGACGGAGCTCGCGCAGGTTGCGTGGGCGCCTCGGGTCAATGTCTCGGCTGTTACCGGCCGTCACATGGAGAAGCTGGTCCCGGCGATCGAGACCGCACTCGAAGGCTGGGAGACTCGCGTTCCCACCGGTCGGCTGAACGCCTTCCTCGGTGAGATCGTCGCCTCCCACCCGCACCCGGTCCGTGGCGGAAAGCAGCCCCGCATCCTCTTCGGCACCCAGGCCGGCACCAAGCCGCCGCGCTTCGTGCTCTTCGCCTCCGGGTTCCTGGAGCACGGTTACCGCCGCTTCGTCGAGCGCCGACTGCGCGAGGAGTTCGGCTTCGACGGCACCCCGATCCACATCTCGGTGCGGGTCCGCGAGAAGCGCGGCCGTAAGAAGTGACACCCGGTCGGCCCGCTGACTGACCTGTCGGCCGGCCGACCTTCTGTCCGTCCCGGACACGGCGAAGCCCCGCACCGTTCCTCCTGTGGGCGGATTCCACTGGTCGTCGCAACACGTGATCTCTGATGTGTTGCACTGGCAGTTAAGCAGTCGCCCGGTCGCGATCATGCGGCCGGGCGGCGG
>NZ_JBEZKL010000062.1:0-42907 GCF_040704695.1 Streptomyces sp. NPDC048411 | reverse complement strand
GCCGCAGGACCGGTGGCTCCGCCACATGACCTGCGACACCGCACGCCGATCGCACGCACCGACCACCGCTGCGCCCGCGCTTCGCGCGGACGACGGGGAACTCAGAACAGGCCCTAGGGGCTTCCGTTCGGATCGGGCCGGATCGCGGAGCGGCCCGCCGACCGAAGTGCCTCGGGGGTATGGCAGAGACCGGGGCCGGTGCTGGGCGGTCGCGTTACCGGGGGACGAGGCCACCGTTCACGGCCCGTTTCCAGAGCGTGCGGTGCCACTCATTGGCGCTGGGGTCGGGCTCGGCGGTCAGCACCGGGTTCGGACCGGTCTCGATGAGGTGCAGCAGCGACCAGGCGACGCCGTAGCAGTCGTCGGGCCCGAAGCAGGCCACCAGCGCCTTCGCCTCCTCCGCCGTAACCGGTCGGGAGATGGCCACCAGCTGCTTGTCCCGCCTGTCGATCTCCTCCTCGCTCGCGTCCCAGTCGGGCAGTGGGCCATCGGCGACGAACGCATGCACCGCGGGTCTCATCCACCCATGATCGGTTACCACCGATGCCCTGAGCAAGGCGTCCCGGCAGCTCACTGAGCCACTGTCCCGGTACGGAGGGATTACGCTGGGAGGATTCGCCCCTCACCATCAGCGGAGCACCTTTCACGTGAACGACCAGCAGCGTCGCCGTCCCGCCAAGCCGCATCGCCGGCCCCAGAAGGACCCGGTCCGGTTCCTCGCCTTCGAGGCGCTCAGGGCCGTCGACGAACGCGACGCGTACGCCAACCTCGTCCTGCCCCCGCTGCTGAAGAAGGCACGCGCCAAGGGCGATTTCGACGCCAGGGACGCGGCGCTGGCGACCGAACTGGTCTATGGGACGCTGCGCCGCCAGGGCACGTACGACGCGATCGTCGCGGCCTGCATCGACCGGCCGCTGCGGGAGGTCGACCCGCCGGTTCTCGACGTGCTCAACATGGGCGTGCACCAGCTGCTCGGCACCCGTATCCCCACCCACGCCGCGGTCTCCGCCAGCGTGGAGCTGGCCCGGGTGGTGCTCGGCGAGGGGCGCGCCAAATTCGTCAACGCCGTGCTGCGGAAGGTCGCCGCGGACGACCTCGACGGCTGGGTGGCGCGCGTCGCCCCGTCGTACGACGAGGACGCCGAGGACCACCTGGCGGTCGTGCACTCGCATCCGCGCTGGATCGTCTCCGCGCTCTGGGATGCGCTGGGCGGCGGCCGCGCCGGGATCGAGGACCTCCTCGAAGCCGACAACGAGCGACCCGAGGTCACCCTCGTCGCCCGCCCCGGCCGCTCCACCACCGAGGAGCTGCTCACGGCCCTCGGCGACGAGAACGGCCTCCCCGGCCGCTGGTCGCCCTATGCCGTGCGGATGGCGGAGGGCGGCGAGCCCGGCGCCCTGGGCGCCGTGCAGGAGGGCCGCGCCGGGGTCCAGGACGAGGGCAGCCAGCTGGTGGCCGCCGCCCTCGCCAACGCGCCGGTGGAGGGCAGCGACAGCCGCTGGCTCGACGGGTGCGCCGGACCGGGTGGCAAGGCCGCCCTGCTCGCTGCCCTCGCCGCCGAACGCGGAGCCGCGCTGCTGGCCGCCGAGAAGCAGCCGCACCGGGCCCGTCTCGTGGAGCGGGCGCTGGCCGGCAACCCCGGCCCGTACCAGGTGATCACCGCCGACGGCACCCGCCCGCCGTGGCAGCCCGGCGTCTTCGACCGGGTCCTGATGGACGTACCGTGCTCCGGCCTCGGCGCGCTGCGCCGCCGCCCGGAGTCCCGCTGGCGCCGCCGCGCCGAGGACCTGGAGAACTTCGCGCCGCTCCAACGCGGTCTGCTGCGGGAGGCGTTGAAGGCCGTGCGGGTCGGCGGCGTCGTCGGTTACGCGACCTGCTCGCCGCATCTCGCGGAGACCAGGGTGGTGGTCGAGGACGTACTCAAGGGACGCGGCGGTGAGCCGGTCGAGGCGGAGTGGGTGGATGCGCGTCCGCTGATGCCGGGTGTGCCCGCGCTGGGCGACGGACCCGACGTCCAGCTGTGGCCGCATCTGCACGGCACGGACGCGATGTACCTCGCGCTGTTGCGTCGTACGGCCTGACGGCGACCTTCCGGGCCCTCGGCGCGGGCCGAATCGCCGGGATTGCGCGAACTGTAATGATCCCGTGAGGCTTTGGGGCGCACCGAGGCAGGGAAGTGCCGCGGAACGTGGCAGGCTTGGCACATGGCCCAGATCAACCCGAGCATCCTGTCCGCCGACTTCGCCCGGCTCGCCGCGGAGGCGACAGCCGTCGAAGGCGCCGACTGGCTCCACGTCGATGTGATGGACAACCACTTCGTGCCCAACCTGACCCTCGGCGTGCCGATCGTGGAATCGCTCAGCCGGGCCACGGAGACGCCGCTGGACTGCCATCTGATGATCGAGGACCCGGACCGCTGGGCGCCGCAGTATGTCGAGGCGGGTGCCGGTTCCGTCACCTTCCACGTGGAGGCCGCGGCAGCGCCCGTACGGCTGGCGCGGGAGATCCGGGCCAAGGGCGCCCGCGCCTCGATGGCGCTCAAGCCGGCGACGCCCATCGAGCCGTACGAGGACCTGCTCCCCGAGCTCGACATGCTGCTGATCATGACGGTGGAGCCGGGCTTCGGCGGCCAGGCCTTCCTCGACATCATGCTGCCGAAGATCCGCCGCACCCGTGAGCTGATCTCCAAGCACGGTCTGGAGCTGTGGCTGCAGGTCGACGGTGGCGTCTCGGAATCCACCATCGAGCGGTGCGCCGAGGCCGGTGCGGACGTCTTCGTCGCCGGCTCGGCGGTGTACGGGGCCAATGACCCGGCCGAGGCGGTACGCGCCCTGCGCGCCAAGGCGGACGGGACGATCGCCTCGGCGGCCTGGGCGTGCAACCACTGAAGCCGACGGGGACGTCGGCAGGGATTGCGGCACCGACTCCGGCCCCCGATTGTCGGTCGGCTCGGCCACGTGCAGATGAACGCGGTCCGACGGGACCGATCAAGGATTGCCGTATCTGACAGGATGAACGGCGTATCGAGCGTGTGAACAGCAGTGAGGAGATCGCGGTGTCTGCAATGTCGGCGGGCAGGTCCGCCCTGCGGATGGGGCCCGCGGAGCTGGTGCAGGCGGCGGCCATGGCCCGTCGCTTCTACCTTGAGGGGAAGTCGAAGATCCAGATCGCCGAAGAGTTCGGCGTCAGCCGCTTCAAGGTGGCCCGGGTCCTGGAGACGGCCCTTGAGCGTGACCTCGTACGGATCGAGATCCGGGTCCCCGCAGAACTGGACGCGGAGCGCTCCGACGCGCTGCGGGCCCGCTACGGGCTGCGGCACGCAGTCGTCGTCGAATCGCCGGCAGAGGAGGAGGACGACGCCCCGGACCCGGAGAATCTGGGCGAGGTCGCGGCCGACCTTCTGGGCGAACTGGTGAACGAGGGTGATGTGCTGGGCCTGGCCTGGGGCCGGTCCACCATTCACATGGCGGCGGCCCTCGACCGGCTGCCGCCGTGCACGGTCGTCCAGCTGACCGGGGTGTACGACGCGGGAACGGCCGAGCGCGGCTCGGTCGAGGCGGTCCGCAGGGCCGCCCAGGTGTCCGGCGGCGAGGCCCACCCGATCTATGCGCCGATGCTGCTGCCCGACCCGGCCACGGCCGCCGCGCTGCGTCACCAGACCGGCATCGCCCGTGCCTTCGAATACTTCGACAAGGTGACGGTCGCCGCGGTCTCCATCGGCTCGTGGGAGCCGGGTATCTCCACCGTCCACGACATGCTCACGGACGAGGAGCGGGCGCACTACGCGTCGCTGGGCGTCGCCGCCGAGATGTCCGCCCACCTCTTCGACACGCAGGGGCGCCGGGTCGGCCGCGACCTGGGGGAGCGGTGCATCACGGTCGAGGCGGACCGGCTGCGCCGGATCCCCGAGGTGGTGGCGATCGCGGGCGGCCAGCGCAAGGCGGCGGCGATCGGGGCGGTCCTGCGGTCCGGTCTGGTCACCAGCCTGGTGACGGACACGGCCGCTGCCGACTATCTGCTGACGGAGTCGGCGGCGCCGCAGCGGCCCGCGCTGGAGCGCGCCGACCCGGACGGTGCTTAGACCGACCGGCCCATGGGAGGCGGCGTCGCGGGGCTGGGCACGCACATCTGCCGCGTTGTCGTCAGTCAGGAGGAAAGCCGGGTGCGGCACGCGCACCCGGCTTTCTCCGTACGGTCTGCTCTTTTCTGCGTGATCCTCAGCCGACGCGTCCCTCGGCCCCGCAGTCGGCGGGTTCCGCTCCGATGCCCAGGACCGTCGCCTCCAGGTACTGCTCCGGCGCCTTGTACTGGCTGACGTCGGCCGGGTTGTAGCGGGGTGTCTGCTGTGTCCAGTCCAGATTGCCGCGCATCCAGCTCCGCATCCCGTCCAGGTACGGGAGGAGTGTCCCGGACAGCTGGGGATAGGTCAGGAGCAGTTCGGCCTCGGCCGCCAGGAAGCGCTCGGTCTCGGTGGCGATCTCCGCGCAGACGTGTTCGAGCGCCTGCTGCTTTCCGTAACCGCGGTGGTGCCGGACCAGATGGACGAGGTTGTGGATCTCGCCGAGCACCTGTTCCTTCTCGTACGAGTACACGTCGTTGGCCCAGCACACGACGTTGCACGAGGCTTCCACGGCGACGATGAACCGGGGGTCGTTGTGGATCGACTCGGGCGCCTCGATGCCGGCCACGATCTCGATCAGGTCCATGCAGACGTGTATCGCGCCGCTGTGCCGCCGGTTGGCGATGTAGGTCTCCTCGGACGGCACGACACCGTTCGCCCGGTTCCCCGCCTCCCAGGTGGTGGCCGTGGTGAGGTAGGTGACCAGGTGCCAGGCGAAGCGCCGGAGCCAGTGCGCCGCCGCGTTGGGCGTCGTACGTTTCCACAGGTCGGCCAGGGCGACCACGGCGGCCGGGAGGTCCTCGTCCGACAGTGGGCCGGTACCGGTGCCCTCGACCACGCTGCGCATCAGGGCGACCACGTCCCGCACCCGCTCCGGGCTGCGGCCGAGATGGCCGTCGTCGAGCTGGTCGTCGACGAGGAACAGCCACACGAACCAGTCGGCGACGAGGTCGAGATCGTGCTCATTCGCGGTCGGGTGCACCATGCCGACGAAGGCGCCGAAGTCGGCTTGCTCGAAGCGCTCCCTGGCTGAATCGCGTTGCACCAGACCGGTGTTGCGCGTCCAGTTGGCGAGATGTTCGCGGGTGTGCGCGACGTGCGGATTCGTCCGCGGCGGGAACGGGCAGTAGATGTCCGGCAGTTCGTTCTCCACGGGCGGGTCTGGATCCTCTCCGGTCGTACGTATGACGGAAGTTGGGGCCGTTCCGCCTGTTCCCCGGGACGTCGTCGTGACCCGCGGGACCTGCGCGTTTGAAGCTACCTGACCCCTTGTCATCAGGTCCAGGGAAGATGATCACGAATGGTTCGCATGTCATTCGGGTAGGGTCCCCGCACAAGGCAGGTTTCACTTGCCCCGGGCTCCCGCCCTCGCTCCTTGGAGGAACGTACGAACGCGGGGGTCATTTGCTGTGTCTTCGGGGCAGCGACTTGCGCTGTTTCGCGTGAAAATATGAGTGTCATGCGTTTTCTTGAACCCGGCACTGGTCGTTATACACAGTCCCCCGCGGTCCCGTACGACCTCACGTACGACGATGTCTTCATGGTTCCGGGCCGCTCAGCGGTCGGTTCCCGCCAGGGGGTCGACCTCTCCTCGCCGGACGGCACCGGCACCACCATCCCGCTCGTCGTCGCCAACATGACGGCGATTGCGGGCCGCCGGATGGCCGAAACGATCGCCCGCCGAGGCGGTCTGGTCGTCATTCCGCAGGACATCCCGATCGATGTCGTCACCGACGTCATCTCCTGGGTGAAGACGCGCCACCTCGTGCTCGACACACCGATCGTGCTCGCCCCGGGCCAGACGGTCGCCGACGCCCTGTCCCTGCTCCCGAAGCGTGCCCACGGCGCGGGTGTCGTCGTCGACGAGGAGCAGCGGCCGATCGGCGTCGTCACCGACCACGACCTGACCGGCGTCGACCGCTTCACCCAGCTCTCCGTGGTCATGTCCAAGGACCTCGTGCTGCTCGACGCGGACATCGACCCGCGCGACGCGTTCAACAAGCTCGACGGCGCCCACCGCAAGCTCGCCCCCGCGGTCGACGCGGACGGCCGGCTCGTCGGCATCCTCACCCGCAAGGCGGCGCTCCGCGCCACGCTCTACACCCCGGCCACCGACGCCGACGGCAGGCTGCGGATCGCCGCCGCCGTCGGGATCAACGGCGATGTCGCGGGCAAGGCCAAGCAGCTCCTCGACGCGGGCGTCGACACGCTCGTCGTCGACACCGCGCACGGCCACCAGGAGTCCATGATCAGCGCGGTGCGCGCGGTCCGGGCGCTCGACCCGCAGGTGCCGATCGTCGCGGGCAACGTCGTCGCCGCCGAGGGCGTGCGCGACCTCATCGAGGCCGGCGCGGACATCATCAAGGTCGGGGTCGGCCCCGGTGCCATGTGCACCACGCGGATGATGACCGGTGTCGGACGGCCGCAGTTCTCCGCGGTGCTGGAGTGCGCCGCCGAGGCGAAGAGGCACGGCAAGCACGTCTGGGCGGACGGCGGCGTCCGCCACCCGCGCGATGTCGCCATGGCACTCGCCGCGGGCGCGTCCAACGTGATGATCGGCTCCTGGTTCGCCGGTACGCACGAGTCGCCCGGCGACCTCCAGCAGGCCGCCGACGGCCGGTACTACAAGGAGTCCTTCGGCATGGCGTCCGCGCGCGCCGTGAAGAACCGTACGTCGGACGAGTCCGCGTACGACCGGGCCCGCAAGGCGCTCTTCGAAGAGGGCATCTCCACCTCGCGGATGTTCCTGGACCCGGCCCGTCCCGGCGTCGAGGACCTGATCGACTCGATCATCGCGGGCGTCCGCTCCTCCTTCACGTACGCCGGTGCGGCGTCCCTGGAGGAGTTCGCCGAGAAGGCGGTCGTCGGTGTGCAGAGCGCCGCCGGTTACGCCGAGGGCAAGCCGCTGCACGCCAGTTGGAGCTAGGCGTATCGCCCTGTGAGGTTGTTCACGAGGACTGCGCCCGGGCCGCCGTTGCGGCCCGGGCGTTCTCCGTTGCCAGGGGTACGTACGGGGTGAGGGCATCTGCGACCGCCGCCGCCAGCAGGGCGTGGCCGCTGTCGTCCGGGTGGAGGCCGTCCATCAGGTGTTCCGGGCCCAGGACATCCCGTCCCGGCAGCACCGACAGCCGGGCGTCCCCCGCCCGGATGAGGCTCGCGCCGGCCCGCTCCAGCGCCGTCCGCAGCTCGGACAGCGTGGCTCCGAGGGCGTTCGGGGTGTCCTCCGCGTCCGGGCGCAGGAGCGGCGAGACCAGCAGGATCGGCGTCCCCGGGTGGCCCGCGCGCACCAGGGCGACGAAGGCGTGCACCGTTTCGTACAGCAGCGGTGCCGAGAACGGTACCGACGACCAGCAGTTCGTACCGAAGGCCAGCGTCAGTACGTCGGCCGGGAGCCCGGCGATCTGCTCGGCGACGCACAACTCCCCGCGCGCCGAACCCGCGTACCCGAGGTTGACCGGGTCGAGGCCCAGCGCGCGGCCCGCCACGGCGGGCCAGGCGTGGGCCGGGCGCGTCGACCACCAGCCCTCGGTGATCGAGTCCCCGTGGACCACCCACCGCGGCCGCACCGGGGCGGGCAGCAGCGCCCCGCCCACCGCCCGCAGCCCCAGGATCGCCGGGCCCAGCGTCTCCGGCGGATGGACGGTGAACGGGCCTTCCCCCGGCGGGAGTCCGATCACGGTGACGGCCTCCTCGGCGGGCGCGACAAGGACCTCCGCGACACACCGCCCGCCCTGCCACAGTGCGAAGAGCCCGGCTTGGACGTCCGCCACACCCCGGGCCGCGGCGCGGTAGCGGATCTCCACCGCACGCGCTCCCGGTGCCAGGAACTCCAGCCGGATCCCGGTCGGCAACAGCGCCCGCTCCGCGGTGTCCCACGGCAGCCGCGCCAGATCGGCCGGGTCGGCCCGGACCGGGCGCACGCCGTCCCGCCAGGCGACACCTCGCAGGAAGGGGTCGGGGTCCAGCCAGGTCATCGGAGCTCCATTCGCCGGGTACGCACTCCACCCCTACCACCGTTGCACCGTGCCGACGTCCGTACGGCCCCGCCCACCACCACGTGTTCTACTTCGGTTGCGGCACCGTGCTGCCGACGCCCCGACCGGCCATCGCAGAGAAGTGATCCACCTGAAGTGCGACTGAACGATCTCGACGAACGCATCGTCCACGCCCTTGCCGAGGACGCCCGCCGCTCCTACGCCGACATCGGCGCGATCATCGGCCTGTCCGCGCCTGCGGTGAAACGCCGGGTCGACCGGTTGCGGGCGGAGGGGGCCATCACCGGATTCACCGTACGGGTGGACCCGGCGGCGCTCGGCTGGGAGACCGAGGGTTTCATCGAGATCTACTGCAGCCGCAACACCTCCCCGGAAGCGATCAAAAGCGGTCTGGCGCGCTACCCCGAGATCGCCTCGGCCTCCACGGTCACCGGGGAGGCCGACGCGATCGTCCAGGTCTTCGCCGCCGACATGCGCCACTTCGAGCAGGTGCTGGAGCGGATCGCGGGCGAGCCCTATGTGGAGCGAACCAAGTCCGTGCTGGTGCTGTCGCCGCTGCTGCGGCGGTACTCCTCGGGGACGCCGGGCTGATCCTGCGGGCGGGCATCAGCTCTACTGCTCGTACTCCGGGTGCCAGGGCAGCACCGTGAAGTCGCCGGTGCCCGCCTCGACTTTCTCGAACGGGGCCGAGGACACGCATGGGGGCAGGTGGTCCTCCGCCTCCTGGTTCACCCAGCTGTACCCCAGCCGGTCGTGCCTGCCCAGGTCGTGGACCGACATGCCGACCCGCTTGCCCTTGATGCCGATGTCGGTCGCCGTGATGACGCCGGTGACCACGGCCACCTTGCCGCCGGTCAGCAGGCAGTCCACCGAGCCCTCGGCCCAGCCGGACGTGCCGTTCGGGAAGACGTGGCGGAAGCGGAAGGTGCCGTACGCCCGCTCCGGGTGCATGTTGTCCTTCGCGGCGAGGTGGGCGTCGAAGGTGAAGGTGATGTCGTCCCCGGCCGGGCGGTACAGCTTCGCGGTACCGGTCAGGGCGGCTGCTTCCCGTTGCTCCCTCGCAGATCCGGGGACGGAGTCGCCGAGCGCCGCTGCCGAGCCGGCGGCGCTCGCGGTGATCAGCAGCGCAGCTGCGATCGCGGCGAGCCGGGTGCGGGTGTGCGCGATGCGGGTCATGACAGGCCTTCCGTAGGGCGGAGCGGGAGTCGCTCGGACGACTCCCACTCTTCCGGCGGGACCGCCGCCGCACATCGCGCCAGGGTCCCTGTCCGCTCTCCGCCGCGCGGCGGGGACCTACTCCGACGCGAGACCGATATCACCCCTCTGACCTGCCCAGACGCTCCACGCAACGAATCACCGCCGGACCGGCGTATCGCGCAATGGATCGACGGTGGGCGCGCAACGCTCGCGCCTTGTCCGGCCGGATTACCGGCCCGTACCGTCTATACGTCCCCGCTCCGCCCGCACTGCCCGAGGTCAGCCATGCCGCCGTTGCGCACCGCCCTGCTCCAGAGCTCCGGACGTCCGGGCTCGGTGGCCGAGAACATCAAGGCCCTCGACGAGGCGGCAGAGCGCGCGGCAGCCGCCGGGGCGCGGCTGCTCGTCTGTCCCGAGCTGTTCCTGACCGGGTATGCCATCGGCGACGACGTACCCCTGCTGGCCGAGCCCGCCGACGGCGCCTCCGCGCAGACCGTCGCCTCCATCGCTGTACGGCACGGGCTCGCGGTCCTCTACGGGTACCCGGAGCGCGCGAACGAGCTGATCTTCAACTCCGCGCAACTGATCGGCCCCGACGGCGCCCGGCTTGCCAACTACCGCAAGACCCACCTCTTCGGCTGCTTCGAGCAGCAGTGGTTCACCCCCGGCGAGCAGACCGTCGTCCAGGCAGAACTGGACGGCGTACGCATCGGGATCATGATCTGTTACGACGTCGAGTTCCCGGAGAACGTACGGGCGCATGCCCTCGCCGCCACCGACCTGTTGCTGGTGCCGACCGCGCAGATGCACCCCTTCCAGTTCGTCCCCGAGTCCCTCGTGCCGGTCCGCGCCTTCGAGAACCAGATGTATGTCGCGTACGTCAACAGGACTGGTCCGGAAGGCGAGTTCGAGTTCGTCGGGCTGAGCTGTCTGGCGGGTCCCGACGGCACGGTACGCACCCGCGCAGGACGTGGCGAGGAGCTCGTGGTCGGCGAGGTCGACCCGGAGTTCCTGACTGCGTCCCGCGCCGCCAACCCGTATCTGCGCGACCGCCGCCCCGGTCTGTACGGCTCCCTCGTCTGAGCCCGCCGCGCCCTTCTCTTCCACTGCCCCCGTAAGGAGTCCCCACCCCATGACGTCCACGGTGCCCAACGCCGTCCAGCACACCGACGCGCAGCCGCCGATCACCATGTTCGGTCCGGACTTCCCCTACGCGTACGACGACTTCCTGGCGCACCCCGCGGGGCTCGGGCAGATACCGGCGACCGAGCACGGCGCCGAGGTGGCGGTCATCGGCGGCGGGCTCTCCGGCATCGTGGCGGCGTACGAGCTGATGAAGATGGGCCTCAAGCCCGTCGTCTACGAGGCGGACCGGATAGGCGGCCGGCTGCGTACCGTCGGCTTCGACGGGTGCGACCCTTCACTGACCGCAGAGATGGGCGCGATGCGCTTCCCGCCGTCGTCCACGGCGCTGCAGCACTACATCGACCTGGTGGGCCTGGAGACCAGCCCGTTCCCCAACCCGCTCGCGTCGGCCACCCCGTCGACCGTCGTCGACCTCAAGGGCGAGTCGCACTACGCGGAGACGATCGACGACCTGCCGCAGGTCTACCGCGACGTCATGGACGCCTGGAACGCGTGTCTTGAGGAGGGCGCCGACTTCTCCGACATGAACCGGGCGATGCGCGAGCGCGACGTCCCGCGGATCCGGGAGATCTGGGCGAAGCTCGTCGAGAAGCTCGACAACCAGACCTTCTACGGCTTCCTCTGCGCCTCCGACGCCTTCAAGTCGTTCCGGCACCGCGAGATCTTCGGCCAGGTCGGGTTCGGCACCGGCGGCTGGGACACCGACTTCCCCAACTCCATCCTGGAGATCCTGCGGGTCGTCTACACCGAGGCCGACGACCACCACCGCGGCATCGTCGGCGGCAGCCAGCAGCTCCCGCTGCGGCTCTGGGACCGCGAACCGCAGAAGATCGTGCATTGGCCGCTCGGTACCTCGCTGTCCTCGCTGCACGACGGGGAGCCCCGTCCCGCCGTGACCCGGCTGCACCGTACCGCCGGGAACCGGATCACCGTCACCGACGCGACCGGCGACATCCGCACCTTCCGGGCGGCGATCTTCACAGGGCAGTCCTGGCTGCTGCTCTCCAAGATCGCCTGTGACGACGAGCTGTTCCCCATCGACCACTGGACGGCGATGGAGCGGACCCACTACATGGAGTCGTCGAAGCTGTTCGTGCCCGTCGACCGGCCGTTCTGGCTGGACAAGGCCGTTGACGACAACGGGGTTCCCACCGGGCGCGACACCATGTCGATGACGCTCACCGACCGGATGACCCGGGGCACGTACCTTCTCGACGACGGGCCCGACAAGCCGGCCGTCATCTGCCTCTCGTACACCTGGTGCGACGACAGCCTGAAGTGGCTGCCGCTCTCCCCGAACGAGCGCATGGAAGTGATGCTGAAGTCGCTCGGCGAGATCTACCCGAACGTCGACATCAGGAAGCACATCATCGGCAACCCGGTGACGGTCTCCTGGGAGAACGAGCCCTATTTCATGGGTGCGTTCAAGGCCAACCTGCCGGGCCACTACCGCTACCAGCGGCGGCTGTTCACCCACTTCATGCAGGACCGGCTGCCCGCCGACAAGCGGGGACTCTTCCTCGCGGGCGACGACATCTCGTGGACGGCCGGGTGGGCCGAGGGCGCCGTGCAGACCGCGCTCAACGCCGTATGGGGTGTGATGAACCACTTCGGCGGCGCCACGGACGCGACGAACCCCGGCCCCGGCGATGTCTTCGACGACATCGCCCCGGTTGAACTTCCGGAGGACTGAGCGGCGTTACGCGGGCCGGCAGACGCTGCGCTGCCGGCCCAGGCCGGAGATCTCGACCTCCATCACGTCGTCGACTCCTCCAGTTGGAAGGCGCGCTCCGAGACGTCGTTGCTGACGGCGCAACCGGCGATGTACGAGGCGGCGTCGGCCGGCGAGTCGAGGCAGGCGGCGCGGCGGCCGATGACGACGTACGCGGTGGCGGGGGAGGAGCACGTGGGCATGGCCGGTCCGTTGCCGGCCGACCCGGCGGCGGTACGGGCGACGGTCACCGCGCCCGGAGCGGTCCACTGGTACGGCGACGGTTTCTGAGGACCCGGTGGGGCGCGGTCAGCGGCAAGGAGTGAGCAGACAGCGCCCCACCAGACCGGCCCCCGCGTCCATCCGCTGCCGGAACTCCTCGGCGAGGAGCGGGAGATCGCGCAGCCGCCACAGCACCCGGGTCGCCGACCACGCCGCCTCGCGGGCCCGCTCCAGGCTCCACGATCCCAGCAGATGGGTGAGCGGATCCGCGACCTCCAGCAGATCGGGCCCCGGCATCAGATCCTCCCGGATCTGCTCCTCCAGCATCACGAGGAGATCGCCCACCTGCTCGAATTCGTCCTCCAGCTCCGGCGGAGCGCAGTGCAGCGCATGGCAGGTGTCCACGACCGCGAGTGCCAGGTCATGGCCGATGTGTGCGTTGATACCCGCCAGTGCGAGATAACGCGATACCCTCACACGCATGGAGCAGCCGCGCGGAGTAGTTCCCGCCACCTTCAAGGCACCCCTGCGCATCGTGGGTGCAGTCCGACTCAGCCGGTACCACGACGCCACCACATCCCCTGACGTTCAGGAAGGCATGATCACGCACGCCGCTGGACGGATAGGGGGTGATTTCATCGGGTGGGCCCACGACGTCGACGTGTCCGCACTCAAGACGACGCCGTGGGAGCGCGAGGAACTGTCGTACTGGCTTGAGCGGCCCGACGAGTGGGACGTCATGATCTGGCAAAGGCTTGATCGTGCGGTGCGCTCCATGGCTGACATGGCGGACCTAGGACGGTACGCCAAAAAGCACGGGAAGCGGCTCGTGTTCGCGTCAGGTCCGGGCGGGGACCGGCTGGAGCTGGACTTTACCTCGCCCATGTCCGAACTGATCATGCTCATCCTCGCCTTCGCCGCCCAGCTCGAAGGTCAAACCATCATGGAGCGCAACCAGGGGACTGCGGCGCACCTCCAGTCGATGGGGCGCTGGACTGGTGGGCCCGTGCCGTACGGCTTTGAGCCTGTACGCAAGGTGTTTCCCGACGGGAACGAGGGGTGGTGGCTGGGGGAGCACAAAGAGACCGCGGACATTCGACGGGCCGCTGTCGCTCGCGGCATCGCCGGATCCTCGTACGCCGCCATCACGACGTGGCTCAACAAGTCCGGTGCGATCACGCCTGCCAACCACCGGGCACTGCTGGCAGACCGAGAAGCGGACCCGTCAAGCCGGTGGATGAGCACTACGGTTCGGTCAATGCTGCTGTCTGACATCGTGCTGGGGCACATCGTCACGCGGGACGGCGTGACGATCCGGAATGCCGACGGATCACCCACACTGCAAGGGGATGCGCTCGTCGACGCCGCAACGCAACGGCTCCTGAAGGAGAAGCTGAAGGAGCGTGTCGTTCCTGCGCTCGCTGCGCCTCGTCGGAAGGACGCGCACGAACTTCTAGGTGTGCTCGTGTGCTATGCCTGCGCGGCGAACGTGCACTCAGGGAGCCGAACGGCGCGGGATGGGGGGCGAAACCCCGTCTTCCGCTGCAACAGTGGAGCCCACCCCGAGGGCGTCGCATACCCCGCAATCAACAAACACGAGACGCTGGCGTGGGTCGAAGAGCAGTTCCTGAAGCGCTTCGCACGCTTCCGGCGCACGCAGTCGGTGCGTGTGGCTGGCGTCGACAACCGCCCGGAGATCGAAGAGCTGCGGGACAACCTGCGTGAGCTTGGCTCGCGCATGGCCTCCATGCGTGGAGCTGCGGCCGACATCATCATGGAGCAGATGAACGGCATCGGGGACCGGCTGGCGGAGCTGGAGAAGGTGCCCATCGTGCCCGCGCGGGAGGAATTGGTCGAGCTGGACACCACATGGGCCGACGACTGGCACGCCTCCGATGCGGAGGAGCGACGTCAGATGATGCTTGACCTATGCGTGCGCGTCACGGTCGGCCCTCCCACGGGATGGCGTCGGCCGGTGGGGGAGCGGCTCTCGTTCGACATCGTCAGGCCGGACCCGGAGGCCGACGCCCTGGAGGAAGCGGCGCTCCAGGCTGCCCCCTAACCCACATGACAGAGCGGCCCTCGTCCTTTTCGACGGGGACCGCTCTCGTGTGCGCCTACTTGGCCGGAGGGGGCGCACTCCACGGTCCGGCCGGCGGACGTTCCGGAGCATCGTCAGAGCGGCCGGTGAACCACTCCATGAACTCCTTCAGAGTGGCGGAGCGATCGCTCCCCCCAGCCTTGGTCGCAGCTTCGAACTCCGACCAAAGATCTCCGTCGATGCCGCGCAGACCGCGGACCGGGTGCTTATGCATGTTCGCCATGACAACAGCTTGCCAGGGTGGTTGACCACCTCGCAACCGTGTGTCATTCTTCAGGGGTGGTCAACCACCCGGGAGCAGCCCGGGAGCATGACACAGCCCCGCATCAACTTGGCGGAAGACCGGGGCTGCGTCCTACACGAGGAGTGTCCATCATGGCATACACCACGATCACCGTCCCCGGCATCGAGATCATCCCTGGCGACATACTGAAGCGCCTTCCTGGCGTCCCCGTCGCCTCTGTGGCCGACGTCGACCCCGCGTTCCCTCACTCCCGCACGCTGCGGATGGCGGGCGGCGGATGGTACTTCTGTGACCCGACACAGATGTACGTGGTGGTGCGGAATGTCGCGGATGAGACGCCGACCGCCAACTCCGTGCTCGTCCTCGGTCCCACCGCTTCCGAGGGCGACGTCAGCGATCTCCGGGCCTACGCCTACAGCGTGGCGGACGAACTGGGAGTGCCGGCCACGTTCGCCACACACAACGACTACCGCGTGACCGACTTCAGCGCGGTCTACGTCCGGTGCGCGGCGACGGAGTTTCATGACACGGTCGGCCTCGTCCTCGTCGCGGAGGCACTGGCAGCCGGAATGCCCGTGCACGAGCCGCAGAGCCCGCAAAACGCAGCCCCGTGCGTCTGTGGCCAGGTGCAGACGATTCGCACGGTGGTCGGCGACGACGGTGATGTGTGGTGCGCTGAGTGCCGCGGAGAGACCGGCGGGTGCAGCCATTGCGGCGAGTCGATGGAGTACGACGACGCGGAGAACGTCGAAGAGGGGCACACGTGGTGGCCGGTTCACGCCTCATGCCTCGCTGAGGCGCAGCGCATGCGTCCCGACGTGGAGTTCGTGACCGCCTGATTGCTACTCGCTGTGACGAAAGGCCGGTTGCCCGCCTCGGTGGGGACCGGCCTTCGGCATGCCCGTTCGCCCTCGTCGACGTCCTCCGCGGGCCGGCCGCTGAGTTGCTGGCCAAACTGCGGCACCTACGCGCGATCACCCCGCGCTGTTGACCACTTCTGGGAACAGGGTCGAAGTTTGACTTCAGATACAGAGTGTCACTTCTTGTGGCTCATTCTCACTCCCCGTCACCGCCTGGAGCGCCAAAGTGTCCAAAGTGTCAAACTAACCCCTTACTTCATAAACCCTATAGGCCCCTTTAGGGGTTTCTGGAACAGGTAGTTAGTTTGGCATTTTGGCTTCAGTTTGGTTCTCCGGGCGGGGCGGAGGCGGACCTCGTCGACGTCGGGTCGATCCCGCGCGCGGGCGCGATGGAGGCGGAGGGGCGAGCGACGGGCGAGAAGATACCTGAGAGCCGTTCTACGGGCCTCTGGGTGGCGGGCACGTGAATCTGACCACCGAAGTGCTCATAGCGCCCCCTAGGGCCCTTCTAGAGCTTCGCGTCTCGTCGGGCCATGCCTGACGGGGCGCTGTAGGCGCACGGTAAGCCGGCGGGGAGGGTGGCGATCAAGGGTCCGGAGCCCGGTCGAGCCGGCATATCTCACAGTATGAGACACGTCGTCACGATCAGGTAACAGAGTTGAGACCCCCCTGAGTGGTCGACAGAGCGAATTTTGCTAGGGGCGCCTGGGGTTCAGGCACCTTGCCGCTTCGGTGACCAAGATCCAAAAACCGTCACCCCCGCCCCAAAACACATATGAGGGGAGCTATTCTCGCGCGCCCGCACGTGCGCGGGTGGTTGCTACAGAGAGTAGCTACGCCCTGTTGGCTGCGCCGCCTCGTGACTCCTCTCGCACGGGACGTCGGCGCACGGCTCCGGCATGGCAGCCATCGACGTAGACCGCGAACTCTCCTCCGCGCGTTCCGTCGATGGCTCCGCCGGAGCCTCAGACTTCAGCCGTCCTTCG
This sequence comes from Streptomyces sp. NPDC048411, assembly GCF_040704695.1. Taxonomy (NCBI): domain Bacteria; kingdom Bacillati; phylum Actinomycetota; class Actinomycetes; order Kitasatosporales; family Streptomycetaceae; genus Streptomyces; species Streptomyces sp. NPDC048411. The sequence continues at coordinate 26,325 of NZ_JBEZKL010000062.1, read as the reverse complement.
GGACGGCTCCCCCCATTTACCCGACACAGCGGGAACGCGCGAGAGCGAGACGAATAGGAGATCCCCATGTCTGACGTACCTTCGGCATCCGCGACGTCGTGCCGCACCTGCGGCCAACACTGGCCACGCACAAGGGAGTACTACCACGTTGACTTCACCTGTGTGGGCGGCCTGAAACGGCAGTGTCGGTCATGCGCAAACGCGGAGGCCCGTCGACGGTACGCGGTTGACCCTGCCCCCGCTCGTGAGCGCGTGCGTACGCGCCGAGCAGAGATGGCGGCCTACTGGACGACCCAGTGGGCCGAAGAGGCCGCCTAGTAGAGGCACAGAGCTTTCTAGACATCACACAGCCCCTGCCGACCGGTGGGGGCTGAGCTATTTCGAGAGGCAACCATGAACGGTCAGCTTGAGGCCGCCCACGCGGCTGTACCCGCCATCGCGGAGTACCACGAGCGCAAGGCGCGCGTCGCGGACCTCCTCAACACCCTTCCTCGCGTCGACAGCCCAGAGGCTGAGGCGCAGCGCGTAGCCAACGAGGCGGTAGAGGATTACCTCACAACCGGTACGTGGTCGGCTGACGTCGAAGAGCGCGCACAGGCGGCGTTCATCCGCGCCAGTGGGGCGCGGGCCGTAAGGATTCGTCTGGAGTCTCTGCACCGGGACTTCACCGGCAGTGCGGTGCTGAAGACGCTCCGGGAAGCGTACCGAGCGGAGATCCTGGAGGCGCTGGGAGCGCAGCTTTCTGACCTCCTGAAGGAGGCTAAGAAGCACGTTGTCGCGCTGGGGGCCGTCCGTACTGCCGACGAGGCGCTGACGGCCGGTGGGGAGGCCGCGGAGGCGTACACCAAGCTGCGACCCCTCGTCCCGATTCTGGAGGGCATCAGGGCGGCGCAGTGGGCGGCGCTGTCGCAGGGTGAACTTACCGGTCCTGGCAGCCGGTATGAACGTGCGAAGACGAGTGGCCATGGCGACGTCCAGGGCGTCAACGACGACACCCCCGCGCGTCAGCTCGAAGTGATGCGGGCGCACTCATACGACATTGGCCACCTCGTGTACCTGGCGCAGATCGGCACGGCATACGTGCCGGAGTCCGTGGAGGATGTGATCGCCTCTCAGGACGCCTTCGAGAACCGAAACTCCGTTCCCGATGGCCGGCCTGTGGTCGACATCTCCCCGATGGTCATCCCGACCCCAAAGCCGTCGCAGCCCCGGCGCGAGCGGGGCACCGCTGAGCGCGAAGCAGTAATCCGTGCCCGCAACTCCTGACAGAAGAGGAACCCAAACATGCCTGACGAGATCATCCCGACGCCCCTTGCGGGCGACGCCTTGGAGCTGGCCAAGCTCCGAGCCGGCCTCAGCGCCGGCCTGACCGTGGAACAGAGCGCGAGACTCAGCGGTACCGATGAGGCGACCCTCACGGCCGACGCTGCCGCCTACTCCGCGGAGATGTCCGCGGCCAATCCCGTCCCACAGGCGCCACGTGTCGGTGGCCCACGTGGCACCGACGTCACCGGAGGCGCCGGAACCGTTGCGGCGGGCGTAGCGGCCTACCGGCAGCGCGCAGGTCTGGACGAGAACGGCCAGAAGCCGCCTGTCGCGCCGCGCACTGGCGACGGCCGCAACCCCTTCCGAGAGACCACCTACCGCTTGGAGAACCGATGAGCACTGCTGAGTACGGAATCAAGACCAGGGCAATCGCCCTAAATGGGACAACCGTGAGCGTCAACTTGTTGGGTGGGCAGACCCTGACCGGAACGCTCGCCTACGCCACCACCACCACGGACGGGTGGCCCGCAGGCATGACGAGCTTTCCCGACGTCCTCACGGTCAACGTGTCAACGAAGCTGCATACAGTGCGAGTTGACCACGTGAGCAGCATCGGCTAGGGCTGACGCCCCCGGGGCTCCGTGAGTGACGCGGAGCCCCGCCCGTTCGACGAAAGAGAGAAACCATGGCAATCGGCGGAGCGCGAGGCCCGAAGCCCCAGCCGTTCAAGCCGCGCAGCCGGCACCGCACCGACGAGGCGGCAGAGTGGACGTATCTCCCACCCGGAGGCTGCACCGACCCCGTGCCCGACCCGCCCCGGGGGCGCACGTGGTCTGAGCCGGAACTTCAGCACTGGACAGAGCTGTGGAGTTCCCCGGTCGCGGAAGCGTGGGACGAGCAGATGTCAGGGCTCGTTGCTGCGTACGTCATCGCTGTATCAGCGACGCTCACAGGTCGGATCTCGGCCCAACTCGTAGGCGAGACAAGGCAGTTGGCTAATGACCTACTGCTGACGCCAGGCGCTATGGCGCGCGCCCGGTACCGCATCGGTGAGCCGCCTGCCGACGGGCGTGGGGCGTCGGTGTACAGCCTGCCCGTGGGCGCGTGAGCAGCAGACGAGCAGCACGCACACAGCGTGCGGCCGACGAGGCGAGAGGCGTGGACACACGCACGGGTGAGGTGTCGCCCTACTCGTGTCCGCCTCGCCTACTCGCGCCGGCCGTGGTGGAAGAGTGGCTGTCCGCGGACGAGGTCGCCTCGCTGAGCGACATGGAGGCGAAGATCAGGACTCGTCGACGCTGGGCTGACGGTCGCGACGAGTACGCGCGAGCGCACGACAGCGAGGCTCGTCATGTGCGCAGCCTCGCGGCGCGGCTGTGTGGCCCCGTGAGCCGGCCCGTGTGGGCGGATGAGCTGGGGCAGCCATGGCACACACGACGTGCCTGACAGAACCGGACATACCCCACCTAGAGACCCCCTCGGCCCCTCATTTCCCGACCGGAGAGTGCTGGGTCTCGCCCTCTAACTGGGACGCAGTTTCCCTCGCGGGAGCCCGCAGAACGGCCCTTACGGACCCCCTGGAGGCCGTTCAGGCGCCCTCCGGCCGGCTCGACACGGCGGATCCCGTGCGCCGAACGATCAAGCGGGAGGCGTGGACGGCCCCGGAAGTGTTACACCAAGAAAAGGTAAAGTCGCAGGTGAGGGCGCCGAAAAGGGGACGTCGGCGCGTAGAATGAGTGCATGGATCGCACTTGTGGGCACTGCGGGCAGCCGATGCCGATCATGGCGCGGAGCCACGCTAAGGCGTGTTCGCCCCGGTGCCGAAAGGCGCTGTACCGCGCGTCGAAGAAGGACACGCTCCCCGCTGAACTGACGTGCCGCGCCAGGTGGGTACGTAGATCCGCAACGAAGGTTCCGCTGACGACGGCCGGCAGGGCAGCCTCCAGCACCGACCCGCGGACGTGGAGCAGCTATAAGGAAGCGTCCAAGTCCCGCGCCGGCGTCGGTCTGGGCTTCGTCCTGAACGGCGACGGCATCGTCTGCCTGGACTTGGACCACGCAATCGCCATTGACGGCTCATTGAAGCCGTGGGCCGCGGACATTGTCCGCACGGCAGGCGCGACATACGCAGAGATATCGCCCTCCGGCGACGGACTCCACATCTTCGGATACGCCGACGTCCGACATGGACGGCGAATCCGACGGAGTGGCGGCTACGCCGTGGAGATATACGGCACCGGACGCTATCTCGCCATGACTGGAGACCGCTTCCGCGACGCTCCGTCGGCGCTTGCCGACATTTCAGTGCTCGTCGACAAACTGACGTAGCGCACTAACTACCTCTCGCCACACCCCCTCGTCCCTGTCGACGTGGGGGTGTTCGGCGTGCTCTGGAGGAGCAATGACCAGCAAACCCGCCCACGCTAACCGTCGGCCGATCTGCCCCCGCGCGGGGTGCAGGCTGCCCCGATGGACCAAGCGGGACGCCAAGGGGCGTCAGGTGCTCACCGCATTTTGTTCCGCGTACTGCCGCCATTGGGACATTGCCGCTAGGAACGCCCTCCACAACGGCAACGAACGTCAGGCCGCCACGCTGCTGGAGGCCGCAGCCATTCTCGACGCCCGGAAGAGCGGAGGCGACCCCGTGCACGGGGTTCAGATCGTCGCCGGTAAGTGGATTGTGCATACGGGCGAACACTCGTCCAGGCTGCGCCACCGACGGGCCGCCTAACGGCCTACAGCGGAGCCGCAGCAGAACAACCCCATAGACCACTTCACAGGCCTCAGCGGACGCGCTGCGGGCCTTTCTCATGCCCCGGAGGATCCCCCTTGAACATCCCTGAAGACAACATCTGCGCGCGTGACGGCTGCGGATTTCACGTCGCGCTCGTCATGGTCGCAGACATGGCGATGCCTGGCCGCTGGTGCGGCGAAGCCTGCGCGGACTACGAGTGGCTGCGACGTGGACTCGCCGCCATGGAGCCGACGGCAGAGACAGCCGCTCTGTACGGCAACCTGCGCGGCGTCGCTGACGTCCTGGACGCTCGCACCGACCCGACGCAGGTCGGGCCACTCGTCGGCGGTGACGCCGGATGAGCGACTTGGATATCGTCGGTGGTGCGGCCGTTGACGTCGTACCGGTCATCCCCAATTTCCACACCAAGCTGAAGGCGCTCGTCCTCCCCGTCGCTGACCGGGTGGGTGAAGAGGCGGGTCGTCGCATGGGCGACGCCATCTCGCGGAACATCGTCATCAGCATTCCGGACGCCATCACCCGCGGGGGACGCGCCGGAGCAGTCGCGGCCGGCCGCCAGGGTGACGACGCTGGAGGCGCGTTCTCCCGCAGCTTGAAGAGGAAGCTCGAAGTCGCCTTCCGGGCAATGCCGAAGCTCCAAGTGGGCTTGGCCGACACGGGAGTTGACGCCGAACTGGCGCGCCTGCGCTCCAAGCTGGAGCAACTGAGCGGGAAGCGGATTGGCATCGATGTTGACGCCATGGCCGCCCGCGCTGAGGTGGAGCGCATCGAGAAGGAGCTACTCCGGCTCGGTGCCCAGCATCCAAACGTTCAGGTACGCGCCGACACGGCCACGGCTCGCGCGGCACTGGCGGAACTGCGCGCGGAGATCGACGCAGTGGACCGGAAGCGGATCCAAGTGCCTGTCCGTGTGGACACGTCACAGGCAACGAGCGCTCTCTTGTCCCTGGGTATCCAGGCTGCGGCGCTGACTGCGATCCCGCTTGGGCCGGTCCTGGCCGCCGGTCTCGGTGCGGTGGTTTCGATGGCTGCGTCCGCCGGTGCAGGCATCGGCGCCCTGGCGCTCGTCGCCGTTGGCGGTATCAAGGAGGTGACCAGCACTCTCCAGCTTCAGAAGGCCGCGGAAGCCGAGGCCGCGCAGGCGACCGACCGAAGCGCCGCATCGACGTCGAACGCTGCGAGCAGGGCGCTGCAACTCGCGGGCGCACAGGCACAGTTGGCGAGCGCTCACCGCAACGCCGCACAGTCCATCGCCAATGCTCAGCGTCAGGTGGAGCAGGCGGAACGGGCCGTCGCGGACGCCGCCCAACGTTCCGCAGAGCAGCGTCAGGCAGCTGCTGCGGCTGTGCGTCGCGCAGAGCAGTCGTTGACGGATGCCAAGCGCACCGCACGGGATGCGGAGATGGATCTCACCCGCGCTCGCCTGGACGCCGCTCAGTCGCTCGCGCGACTGAATGACAAGCTCACTGATGGCGCCCTGGATCAGCGGGAGGCGACGCTCCGCGTCCAACAGGCACAGGCTGATCTCAACGCCACTCTGGCGGACGCCGACGCAGGTAAGGCAACTCAGCTTCAGGTGGAGGCCGCTCAGCTTGCCTTCGACCGCGCGAAGCAGAACGCCAAGGAAACGGCGCAGTCATACGCGGACCTCCAGAAGTCAGCCGCCGCACAGAAGAAGGCGGGCGTCGAAGGATCAGATGCCGTCAAGGCCGCTACCGAGCGCGTCCGCCAGGCGCAGCGCGGGGTGACCGATCAGACCGACGCACTCCGACAGGCGCAGGCGTCGGCAACGAAGGCAGCCACTGACGGGGCACGCGCGGTTGCCGACGCTCAAACACGCGTGGGCGACGCCGTCAGGAACGCAGCAAACGCTCAGGCTTCGGCCGCGGACAGCATCGCGGGTGCCCAGCGGAGCATTCAGAGCGCGCAGCTTTCAACGTCGAAGGTTACGGGCGCAGCGACGACGAAGCAGGACGAGTACCGCAAGGCACTGGCGAACATGACGCCGGTCGCACGGCAGCTCTTCACGGCAATTGCGGGTCCGTCGGGCCTCTCTGCGGCGTTCAAGGCGTGGTCGACGTCGCTACAGCCAGCCGTCCTACCGCTCTTCACCCGCGGCATCGACGGAGCGAAGAACTCACTCCCAGGGCTGACGCCACTGGTACTCGCGGCAGCGCGCGGGGTCGACACGCTCATGAACTCGGCATCCGCGGAGATGAAGTCTCCGTTCTGGCAGTCGTTCAAGGACGATATATCCAATAGCGTGGAGCCGGCGATCGTCGGGCTTGGCAAGACGATCGGCAACATCTTCAAGGGTGCTGCGGGTGTCATCGACGCCTTCCTGCCGCACATGGACGGCATCGCAAAGAAGTCCGACAGCATCACAGCGAAGTTCGCCAAGTGGGGGACGTCGCTAAAGGGCTCGCCGCAGTTCGAGAAGTTCTTGAGTTACGTCAAGGACACAGCGCCCGGACTGGGCAAGTTCCTCGGCGACCTCCTGACGGCTGCTCTCGACGTCGCAAAGGCGGCGTCGCCGCTCTCAACGACGATGATGGCTGTCGTTGGGCCCGTTTTCTCGGCGATTAGCAAGTTGGCAACGGAAAACCCCGGCGTTGTGCAAGCGTTGTGGGGATTGTGGGCGGCGCAAAAGGCAATCGCTCTCGGAATGGTCGCGTTCTCCGCGGCGATGGCCGTTTACCAGTCGGTGATGTTGCTCTCCACCATCGCAACGGCTGGGTTCGGCACCGTTTTGAGCGCAACGGGTATTCTCCCGATCATCCGGGCAGTGCTGATCGTCGTTGGGCTGCTTGTTGCAGGATTCGTTCTCGCGTACAACAACTCAGAGACCTTCCGGAAGGCCGTCGACGGTGCATGGAGCGGCATCAAGGAAACCGTTTCGTTCATCTGGGACCAAGTCCTGAAGCCAGCTTTCTCCGGTATCTGGACCGGGATGAAAGCCGTCGGCGACATCGCAGTGTGGCTCTGGGAGAACGCCCTAGGTCCGGCATTTAGCTTCATCGGTGAAGCTGCTCAGCTCCTGATCACAGGCTTGATCACCCTCCTGCTCCTCCCCGCCTACCTGGCCATCAAGGCTCTGGGTGAGATCGGAATGTGGCTGTGGAAGGAGGCCTTGGGCCCTGTTCTCGGCTGGATCGGCGACAAAGCGAAGTGGCTGTACGAGAAAGCTATAAAGCCCTCCATGGGCGAGTCGAAGAAGACGTTCGACGCCCTTGGTAAAGCCGGTAAGTGGCTTTGGAAGGAGGCATTGAAGCCGGCGTTCGGCTGGATCGGCGATAAGGCAACGTGGCTGTACGAGAAAGCGATTAAGCCGTCGATGGACAACACGATGAAGGTCGTGGGGTTTATGGCGGATTCCTTCGAGGACGCCCGTAAGGCCATCAAGAAGGCGTGGGACCAAGTCCAGGACATCGCCAAAAAGCCCGTCAAGTTCATGATCGAGCACGTCTATAACGGCGGCATCGTCCCCCTGTGGAACAAGGTTGCGGCGATCACTGGCGCGGACAAGCTGAAGAAACTGGATCTGAAGGGGTTTGCAACCGGCGGCATCATGCCCGGCTATTCGCCCGGGATAGACAACCACGTGATTGCGGTCTCCGGCGGCGAAGCCATCATGCGCCCGGAGGTCACTCGGGCCGTCGGTGCGTCGCGTATCCACGAGCTGAACGCAGCTGCCCGCTCCGGTGGCATCAGCGGTGTTCAGCGTGCAATTGCCAACGGGATGCCTGCGTTCAAGGATGGCGGCATATTCGGCAGCATCTGGGGCGGGCTGAAGTCGGCCGGCGGAGCTGTCGTCAACGGCGCGAAGGACACTGCCGAGTTCCTCACCAACCCTGACAAGGTGTTCAACTCCGCGATGGGTTGGGCGCGCGAGCAGATGCGCCAGTTCGCCTCGTCCGACTGGGGCAAGCTGACAACGGAAATCCCCATCGGACTGCTGAAGAGCCTGAAGAACTCCATCTTCGGCGGCGACGGAAGCGGCACGACCGCAACCGGCGGCGTGGGACGAGCCCTGATGTGGGCACGCTCGCAGGCCGGCAAGCCGTACCAGTGGGGTGGCGCCGGTAATCCGTCCTTCGACTGCTCCGGGTTCATGTCGTCGATTCAGAAGGTGATCCTGGGGCAAGTCCCGAAGGGCCGTCTGTGGTCGACGTTCAGCTTCCAGGGCGACAACGCCCCCGCGGGATGGGTGCGAAACCTGCGCTCGCCGTTCCAGATCGGCATCACGAACGACGGCGTAGGCCACACGGCCGGCACGCTGGCGGGCGTCAACGTCGAATCCAGGGGCGGGGACGGCGTGGTTGTCGGCAAGGGCGCACGGGGCTGGAACGACTCGCTCTTTACGTCGCACTACGGATTCGCCCCGGCGATCGGCAACCCGAAGCTGTACGACAACGGCGGCTATCTCCCGCCCGGTCTGAGCCTCGTGGCCAACGGCACTGGCAAGCCGGAACCGGTATTCACCTCCGGTCAGTGGGCGGACGTCCGCGCAGCGAACAACGGCGGTACGTCGGTACCAAACATCCAGGTGGTCTCGAAGACGTACCTGGACGGCCGCGAGGTGTCCGGTGTGATCGACCAGCGCATCGAGCTATACGACGCCGACACCGGCCGCGCGCTCACCGCTGGTCGCATCCTCTGACGCACACGCACACGCACACGCACACGCACACAGAGGCCGCCTCCCGCCATGGGAGAGCGGCCTCCACGCAATCACCCCACCCGCTCCGTACGGCACCGACAGGGAGCCGTACGGAGCCCCCATGCCATCGAGAGGAACCACCATGGACTACACCGACGCCGCGAAGAACCAGTCCGTCACCTGCCCACACTGTGGCGCCAGCGTCGCGCAGACTCCGGGCCGCGGACGGGTCAAGCAGTTCTGTACCCCGCAGCATGGCCGCTCCTGGCGCCAGCGCGTTCGTGCGCTGGGTTGGCCTGTCTGACCGTTCATGGTCCAGTCGGCGCGTTCCCGTCCCGATCCTGCGCGACGGGAACCGTGCGGATTACGAACGTTCCCTTTGCTGGCAGCGCCTTGACCAGACCGCGCCGCACCAGTTCACGGCGTACCCGCCGCGACGTACTCACGCTCACGCCGTGCAGTTCGGCGAGTTCCTGCTCGCCTGGCAGCCGGGCACCGAGTGGCAGGCCGCCCGACGCGATCTCTCCCGCGATCTCGTCGGCGATGCGCACGTATTCGTACGTGACCTCTTGGGCGTCGTCGCTCATGAGCGAATGGTCACGCACGCCACCGCAGGCCGCCTCTCGGCAGCGCGGCGCACCGCGGAGGTACGTAGTCGTACGTAGAGGGGTGTGGAGGGACGCGGTTCGGGTACCGTGAGCTACAGAGCACCCCCGCGACCGACGGCACGGTCCGGGGGCATGGCCGACGCTACGGAGGAGCGACGACATGCAGAAGATTACCGAATCGGTTCAGCTGGGTGATCCGTCAGTACTGCCAGCACCCGCCCCCATCCCTGGCTGCGACGTCTGTAGTGCGCTGACCAAGCAGTGGCGCCAGGCGTCGGATGTGGGCAGCCCTGCGTTCGACCGGTCGCACGCCACGGATCTGGCCGTCGAAATCTCGCGGCATCCACACGCGAGGAGGGTCGTCAAATGAGCCCCCGCGCGACGATTCGCAGCGTCTCCCACCGCATCACCCAGCACCCTGACACCGACGTCACGTACGAGGCGGAGTGTCTGGCATGTCAGTGGTCCGCGAAGCCGTCGACGGACGTGCGGGCGGTCGACATCGAGTGCATGCGCCATGCCGGCCGCAGCAACCACCGCGGGTACCGGAGAATTGTCACGGGGTTCGCGTTCGTCGTCCGCGACGGAGAAGGCTCCGTACCTGGTCCCACGGCTCCCCCGTATTCCGCTGGGAGATAGGTACGGCCCGTGTGCGCCGACGCACACGGACGAGGGGCAGCGTCATCCCACCCGGCGACGCTGCCCCCACCACACAGAAGCCCCTCACTTCCGAACCCCCGCGGAGGTGAGGGGCTTTCTCGTGAGGGTGTGCGCTTGTTTCGTTATCTCGCCAGTGCGAACTGCAGCGGCCGTACGCCGGGATGGCGCCGGTACTGGAACAGCGGACGCCAGCAGTCGGGCGGCCGCTGCCCGGCCGTCGCCGCGTCGACCGCCGTCAGATAGTGCTCCGCGAACCGCACGTCCAGGGTGGCGGCGGCCACCCGGTCCGGGAACGTGCCACCGGTGATCCGCCGGCCGACGGTCTCGGTGACCGTCAGATAGATCCGGTTGAAGACGGCCACCCCGTCCACCGGCGGCCAGGAGGACTGAAAGTCACGCATCCGCCCGATCACCGCGGTGACATCGGGCGGCGCGGCGCCGGGACCGGCCCGGTCCGTGGACTGCTCCATCAGGACCTAGCCAGGGGACGCCCCGCTTTAGCGGGGTGGGGAATGGCTTCTCTGGACTGCTCTGGCCTCAACCTGGTCCACGGATCTGCACTGTTCACCTGTCCGCCTTTCTGCTGCACTAGACCTGTCGCGTGTGTATAGTGATCACGTGGCCGTGACCAGGAAGGTCCGCCGATTCTCCGGCGGCGTGTATGACCTCGGACTTCACGTGGTGTGGTGTCCGAAGTACCGCCGTCCGGTCCTCGACGGCCGGGTCGCGGAACGTCTGGAGGAGCTGATCCGGGCCAGGGCCGACGAACGCGGCTGGGAGATCATCGCCCTTGAGGTGATGCCCGACCACGTGCACCTGTTTGTCAAGCACGACCCGAAATCGTCGGCGTCGTACGTGGCCAACCAGTTCAAGGGCTTCACCTCCCGCGTGCTGCGCGAGGAGTTCCCGCACCTGAAGTCGCGGATGCCCACCTTGTGGTCTTCGTCGTACTTCGCCGCCTCGGTCGGCGCGGTCAGCGCGGCCACGGTGGAGAAGTACATCAACACCCAGTGGGAACGCCCCTGGAAGAAGGACAAGGAGGCGCGGGGTTGATACGCGCCTACAAGTTCCGCCTTCGCCCCACCGCCGTTCAGGCCCGCGCCCTCGGCGAGATGCTGCGGGATCACTGCTCGCTCTACAACGGCGCGTTGCAGGAACGGCGGGATGCCTACCGACACGTCTCGAAGACCAGCATCAAGTACGGGGATCAGTCCGCGCAGCTCAAGGAGATCCGGGCGTTCGACCCGCAGCGCCAGGGTCGCTGGTCGTTCTCCTCCCAGCAGGCCACGTTGCGCCGGCTGGACAAGGCATTCCAGGCGTTCTTCCGCCGGGTCAGGGCCGGGCAGACGCCGGGCTACCCGCGCTTCAAGGGCGTTGGCCACTTCGACACGGTGACCTTTCCCAAGGACGGGGACGGATGCCGCTGGGACTCCACACCCCACGATCCGGTCACCCGCGTACGCCTCCAAGGCGTCGGGCATGTGCGCGTGCACCAGCACCGGCCCGTGAAGGGCCGCGTCAAGACGATCTCGGTCAAGCGCGAGGGCAAGCACTGGTACGTGCTCCTCGCCTGTGACGAGGTTCCCGCCGAGCCGCTTCCCGCAACGGGCAGCATCGTGGGCATCGACATGGGCGTGACGCACTTTTTGACCACGTCCAACGGCGAGCACGTGGCGAACCCGAGCTTCCTCGAAGCCTCGGTCGAAGCCCTTGCCGAAGCACAGCGGCACCTGGACACCTTCCCCAAGCGCACCCGCCGCCGCACGAAGAAACACCGGGCCGCCGCCCGAGCCGTGGCGAAGATCCACGCGAAGATCCGGCGGCAGCGTCTCGACCACCACCACAAGCAAGCCCTCGCCCTGGTCCGCGAGCACGACGTGATCGGACATGAGCGGCTGAACATCACGGGCATGACCCAAACGCCCGCACCCAAGCCCGACCTCGCCCAGCCCGGCAGTTTCCTGCCGAACCAGGCTGCTGCGAAAGCCGGGCTGAACCGCAGCATCCTCGACGCGGGTTGGGGGCAGTTCCTCGCGATCCTGGCGAACAAGGCTGAGAGTGCCGGTCGCCGTCTGGTCGCGGTGGACGCCCGCAACACCTCCCGCACCTGCCCCGACTGCGGGCACGTGAGCAGGGAGAACCGCGTCACCCAAGCGAAGTTCGAGTGCACCGCGTGCGGATTCGGCGCGAACGCCGACCACGTGGGCGCGCTGAACGTCCTCAACAGGGCCGGGCTGGTCCTCTGCGACGTGGCTTAGCCACCGACACAGGAAACCCGCCGCTTCAACGGTGGGTGGAGTCACCTGCTTGAACTGCGCCATGGGGGCAGCGTCCCAGCCGCGGGCACGTCCTGGCGCCGACCGGCCGCGGGTTCATCGGAACGGGGGAACGACGGCAGAGCCATCGGTGACCCTGGGGTCGGTCCCCGGACGCTCCGGACGGGGCAGCGCGGCGGTTCGCGGTCTCCGGATCGTGGTGGACATCAGTTCCTTTCGGCAGCCCGGTGCGGCACCCCACCCGGTGCCACGGCCGACGACGCTATCGGCTGGTCCGAGCGAACTGTCCGTCCACGACGTGCCGTGTGCCTGCGTTTCCCTGACGGCCGGTCGGGTCCATGTCCTGGCGTGACCCGGCGCGGCCGCCCCGGCGGCCGCAGCATCGACTCCGCATCTGTTCGCCCCGGCGCCATACCGGGGGCCGACCGCGGCCCGGCAAGCGGTCGGCTCACCCGGAGGGCCCGCGGAATCTCTGCCGGGCGTGGCTACTGCGTGGGCGGCCTGGTGTCGTCGTACGAGGACGTACCCGCGTCCAGCAGGGGCTCCTGGGTCTTCAGATGGGCCGGGGCGAAGGCCCGAAGCACGTGGTAGCCGGTGATCACGACGATGGTGCCGAGGGCGATTCCGCTCAGCTCGAAGTTGTCGGTGATCTTCAGGCTGACCCCGCCGACGCCGATGATGATGCCCGCGGCGGCCGGTACCAGATTCAGCGGATTGCGGAGGTCGACGTTGCCGCTCATCCAGATCTGGGCGCCCAGCAGGCCGATCATTCCGTACAGGATGACGGTGATGCCGCCGAGGACCCCGCCCGGAATCGCGGCGACGACCGCACCGAACTTGGGGCAGAGGCCGAACAGCAGGGCGAAGCAGGCGGCGGCCCAGTACGCGGCGGTGGAGTAGACGCGGGTGGCGGCCATGACGCCGATGTTCTCGGAGTACGTGGTGTTGGGCGGGCCGCCCACGGCGGTGGAGAGCATGGAGGCCACGCCGTCCGCCGAGATGGCGGTGCCGAGCTTGTCGTCGAGCGGGTCACCGGTCATCTCGCCGACGGCCTTGACGTGCCCTGCGTTCTCCGCGATCAGCGCGATCACCACCGGCAGCGCGACCAGGATCGCGGACCACTCGAAGCTCGGGGCGTGGAAGGACGGCAGTCCGATCCAGTCGGCCTTGGAGACACCCGACAGGTCGAGCCGCCAGTGGTCGACCACCTCGGCGCCGCCCGCCGGTGAATGGATTTTGCCGAAGACCTGGTCCAGGACCCAGGACAGCACATAGCCGAAGACCAGGCCGAGGAAGATCGCGATACGCGAGAAGAATCCGCGCAGGCACACGACGGCCATTCCGGTGAACAGCATCACCGCCAGCGCGGTCCACTGGTCCTGCGGCCAGTACGTCGATGCGGTGACCGGTGCGAGGTTGAAGCCGATGAGCATGACGACGGCGCCGGTGACCACGGGCGGCATCGCCGCATGGATGATCCGAGCGCCGAACCGCTGCACCGCGAGACCCGCGAGGAAGAGCGCCGCGCCGACGACGAAGACCGCCCCGGTGACGACGGAGCTGTCGCCGCCACTGGCCCGGATGGTCGCGGCCACGCCGACGAAGGAGAGCGAGCAGCCCAGGTAGCTGGGCACCCGGCCGCGGGTGGCCAGCAGGAAGATGGCCGTCGCGACACCCGACATCATGATCGCGAGGTTCGGATCCAGACCCATGAGCACGGGAGCGACGAACGACGCGCCGAACATGGCCACCACGTGCTGGGCGCCGAGCCCGAACGTACGAGGCCAGGAGAGCCGCTCGTCGGGCCGGACCACGGCCCCCGGTGCGGGGGTCTTTCCGTCGCCGTGCAAGGTCCAGCGCACGCCGAGGCCGCCCATGGTCGCTCCCTGTGTGTCCGTGTGTGGGTCTGCGCGGTGCCCGGTGCCGTTCGTCCGGCCCGGCGTGGTCCGCGGAAAAGATCAGCGTCATGGTAATGCCGGAGCGTCCATTGACTCGTGTCGGGGTCCGTTTGCGTCGGCCTCTCGACCTGGTCCCATCCATGAATCGTGCGCGAGGCATGGTGACTCCGAACAGGCGTCTCTACGCCCGCACGGCCTTGCTCGTGAACGTCATTCGCATAGTTGATTCTGTGATGGGGGTGCTCGATGTGTGGGAGACCCCGTCTGCGTCTCGGGCCCTGCTCACCGCAGCGGCCACTCCGACCGCCGTTCCGGTCCCGGCCGCCTCCTCGGTGGCCGGGACCGATCACGGGCGCCGCCCGCCGCCCCGCGTGCCGAGGACCGTGGTCGTCGACGGACACCGCATCCGGACCTTGTTCCGCCTGGTCGAATCGTTCAGGCGCGGGGCTCGGCCGCCGCCGTGCCGGGCGTGCCGACCCCCTTCACCGCGACCCGGCGGTCGCCCGCCCGCAACACGCCGGCGCCCAGCACCAGTCCGAATGCCAGCACCGTCACCAGGCCGAACGAGACGATCAGCGAGGTCGCCTCGGCCAGCGAACCGATGGCCGACGGGGCGATGAGTCCCGAGGTGTACGTGATGGTGGCAACGCCCGCGATCGCCTGACTCGGGTTCGGTCCACTGTGCCCGGCCGCCGCGAAGGCCAGGGGGACGACGACGGCGACACCGAGGCCGAGCAGCCCGAAGCCGCACATCGCGAGCGCCGAGTTCGGCGACGTGACCACGAGCAGCCCCCCGGCCGTCGCCAGCGCGCCGCCGACCCGCACGGTCCTGACCGCGCCGAACCGGTCGACGACCCTGTCCCCGGCGATCCGCGCCACCGCCATCGTGAGCGCGAACGCCGTCGTCGAAGCGGCCGCGAGTCCCGCGGAACTGTCCATGATGTCCCGCAGATAGACCGCCGACCAGTCCAGGCTGGCCCCCTCCGCGAACACCGCGCAGAAGCCCACCGCGCCGATGACCAGCGCCGACCTGGGGGGCAGCGTGAACCGCGGCGGCGGCTCCTCGTCCGGCTCGCTGCGCAGATCCAGCACGCCCTGACAGGCGATCAGGCCGAGCACGGTGAGCGCGAGGGCGGCGACGGTGTGGTGCAGCCGGGCGTCGGTGCCCAGGTGTGCGGCCACCGTGCCCGCCGCCGAACCGATGAGGGCACCCACGCTCCACATCCCGTGCAGCCCGGACATGATCGACCTGCCGAGACGGTTCTCCACCTCGACACCGAGGGCGTTCATCGCCACGTCCGACATGCCGGCCGATGCCCCGTACACGAGGAGTGCCGCGCACAGCGTCAGCAGGTTCGGTGCCAGCGCGGGCAGGACCAGCGCCAGTGTCCACAGCGCCAGCAGCCCGCGCAGCGCCGTCCTGGCGCCGAAGCGATGACTGATCGCACCGGCCAGCGGCATGGCGAGCGAGGCACCGATCGCCGGGAACGCCAGGGCGAGACCGAGCTGCCCCGCGCTGAGCCCGGCGTGGTCCTGGATCCAGGGCACGCGGGTGGCGAAGCTGCCGGTCACGGCGCCGTGCACGGTGAAGACCGCGGCGACGGCGAACCTGGCCCGCCTCACTTGCTCCGCGCCGAAGGCCGTCTCTGCGGAATCCGTCGTCATGCCGGCCGTTCCCTCCCCTGGGAATTCTCTGCCACCGGTGGCCCCAGCGCCCCGCTCCGCGGTGCGGCCAGTAAACTATCAGGAACCCTGCCTGATAAATAGACATGACGGTTCGTTCCCGTGCGGCAGTGATCTGGAAGGATCTCGGCATGCCCGCATCACCGAGCACCGCCCGGGCCATCAACGACCGGCTCGCCCTGCGACTGCTCCAGCAGGACGGCCCGCTGACGGCCACTCAGCTGAAGACCTTGACCGGACTCTCCCGCCCCACCGTCGCCGATCTGGTGGAGCGGCTGCAGGGCGCCGGGCTGATCCGGGTCGTCGGCGAGAGCGGCGCCGCACGCCGCGGCCCCAATGCCCGGCTGTACGGAATCGTCGCCGACCGGGCCCACCTCGCCGCTCTCGACGTACGGACCGACAGCGTCGCCGTCGTCGTCGCCGACCTCCTCGGTGTCACGCTCGCCGAGGCCACCCTGCCGATCGGCAGCGACACCGGAACCGATGCGGCCGCCGAGCAGGCCGCGGCGCTGCTGGAACGCACCGCGCGCGAGGCGGGCGCCGTACCGCTGCACAGCGTCGGCATCGGCGCCCCCGGCCTGATCGACCCGGTCACCGGCGAGCTCCATGACACCACCGGCCTGCCCGCCTGGCACCGCCGCCTGGTCCGGGTGCTGCAGCAGCGGCTGCCCGCGACCGTGCTCGTCGAGAACGAGACCAACCTCGCCGCCGTCGCCGAGCACCGCGCCGGAGCGGCCCGCGACCGTGACACGTTCGTCCTGCTCTGGCTCGGCCACGGCATCGGCGCCGCCGTGATGCTGGACGGCAAGCTGCGCCGCGGGGCCTCCGGCGGCGCGGGCGAGATCGGCTTCCTGCCCGTGCCGGGCACGACGGGAGTACCCTCCGCGGTCAGTTGCGACGGAGGGTTCCACTCCCTGGCCGGCTCCGTGCCGGTCTGTGAACTGGCCCGGGGACACGGCATCGACGTGCATACGCGGCCGGGCTCCGGGGAACAGGAACCCGCCGCCGCGTCCGCCGTACGGGCAGCTCTGGCGGGGGAGGGGGAGGGCGAGGCGTTCCTCGGCGCGCTCGCGGACCGCCTGGCGGTGGGCGCCGCCGCCGTCGCGTCGGTCATCGACCCCGGCTGTGTGGTCCTCGCGGGCGAGGTCGGCCATGCGGGCGGCGACGCGCTGGCGTCTCGGGTCGAGGAACGGCTGGCCATGATGTCCCCGCTGCGCACGGAGGTCAGGGCAGGCGCTCTCGGCGGCTCCGCGGTACTGCGCGGCGCGCTGCTCGCCGCCCGCGAGGCAGCTCAGGACGAGCTGTTCACCGCGGGCGGCTGAGGTACGGAGGGCTCCCCGGGCCGGTCTGTGAGCCACTCCACAGGCACTCCTTCGCATGGCCCATGAGTGGGCGTGGCACACTGACCGTGTACCAGTAGCAGCGCACTCCGGGGTCGGTGCAATTCCGAACCGGCGGTTATAGTCCGCGACCCGTCCGCATCCAGCGGCCGGTTGACCAGGTGGGATTCCTGGACCGACGGTTAAAGTCCGGATGGGAGGCAGTGCGCGGCGGGCCGTCACAGGTACGCCGCCGTCGGCGGACGCATGTCCGGGATCCCCGGAACACGTGCGTCCGTGTCTTCGGTTTCGGCGTCCCCTGTTGCGTTCCGCTTCATCTGTCGTCATCGACAGGCCCCGGAGTCCGTGCCCGAAGAGGCAGGAGGACCCGGTGGACACCGCAGCCGACATCACCGCCATGCGCCGAGCGATCGCGCTCGCCGCCCGCGGACTCGGCTCCACCAGCCCCAATCCGGTCGTCGGATGTGTGATCCTCGACGCCGAAGGACAGCCGGCCGGTGAAGGCTTCCACCAGCGGGCCGGCGAGCCGCACGCCGAAATCCACGCCCTGCGCGAAGCAGGCGAGAAGGCCCGTGGCGGCACCGCCTACGTCACCCTCGAACCGTGCAACCACACCGGTCGCACCGGCCCCTGCGCCCAGGCGCTGACCGAGGCCGGCGTCAGCCGCGTCGTGTACGCGGTCGCCGACCCGAATCCGCAGGCCACCGGCGGCGCGGACACCCTCCGCGCCGCCGGGGTCACCGTGGAACAGGGACTCCTCGGCGAACTCGCCGAGGCGGGCAACACCGCCTGGCTGACCTCGGTGCGGCTCGGCCGTCCGTACGTGCTGTGGAAGTACGCGGCGACCCTCGACGGCCGGATCGCGGCCGCCGACGCCACCAGCCGTTGGATCACCTCCGCCGAGTCCCGCGCCGACGTCCACCGGCTGCGCGCCGAGGCCGACGCCGTCGTGGTCGGTTCCGGCACCGCCCGCACGGACGACCCCCAGCTCGGTGTACGTGGCATCGAAGGCGCCGTGCAGCCGCTCCGGGTCGTCGTCGACACCGATGCCACTGCGGTACGGCCCGGCGCCCGCGTCCTCGACACCACGTCGCCCACGCTGATCGCGGTCGCCGACGACGCCGACACCAGCCGTCTTCCCGAGGGAACCGTCCTGAGACTGCCGCGCGCCGCCACCGGCCGCGGCCTGGACATCCCCGCCCTGCTTGCCGCCCTGCACGGGCGCGGCGTCCGATCCGTACTCCTCGAAGGCGGCCCGACCCTGGCCGGGGCCTTCGTCGCGGCGGGAACGGTCGACAAGGTCGTCGGCTACCTCGCCCCCGTGCTCCTCGGCGCGGGCCCCGCAGCCCTCGCCGACGCCGGAATCTCCACCATCGCCCAGGCGTTGCGCCTCGATGTGACCGAGACCGTACGCATCGGCCCCGATCTGCGCATCACCGCCGTCCCCGGCCCTGCCCGGAAGGGAAACTGAGTGTTCACCGGAATTGTCGAAGAACTGGGTGAGGTCACCGCCGTCGAGAAGCTCGGCGACGCCTCCCGATTCCGCCTGCGCGGTCCCGTCGTCACCGAAGGCGCGAAGCACGGCGACTCCATCGCCGTCAACGGCGTCTGCCTCACCGTCGTCGACCTCGGCGACGGTGAATTCACCGCCGACGTGATGGCGGAGACCCTGAACCGGTCCAGCCTCGGCGCACTGGAGACCGGCTCCCGGGTCAACCTGGAGCGCCCCATGGCACTCGGCGGCAGGCTCGGCGGACACATCGTCCAGGGACACGTCGACGGCACGGGCCGCATCGTCGAGCGCAAGCTCTCCGAGAACTGGGAGATCGTGAAGATCTCCCTCCCGGCGGAGCTGACCCGCTACGTGGTGGAGAAGGGATCGATCACCGTCGACGGCGTGAGCCTGACCGTCGTCGACGCCGGGCCCGACTACTTCACCATCAGCCTCATCCCCACCACCCTCGCCCTGACCACGCTCGGCATCAAGGAGCCCGGCGACCCGGTCAACCTCGAGGTGGACGTCATCGCGAAGTACGTCGAGCGGCTGCTCGGCGACCGGGACCGGGAGGACACGAAGTGAGCGCGGCCGGCTGGCTCAACTCGGAGGCCTTCGCCCTGTTCGGCCAGCACATCAAGTGGTCCGACATGATGGGCAACACGGTCGGTCTGGTCGCCCTCGCGCTCGGCTGGCGGCGTTCCATATGGACCTGGCCCGCACAGCTGCTCTCCGGGGTGATCCTCCTGGTCGCCTTCGCCTCCGCGCACCTCTCGGGCAGCGCGGGCAAGCAACTGGTGGTCATCGGCGTGGCCACCTGGGGCTGGTGGTCGTGGAACCGCGGCAGGCAGCAGGCCCAGGACGGCTCCATCGCCGTACGGTTCGCCACCTGGCGCGAGCGCGCTTACCTGGTCGGCGGCGCGGCCCTCGGCACGCTCGCCGTCGGCGGCCTGTTCACCGCGTTCCCGACGCTGTCGTGGGACCCGTGGCCCGACGCGTACATCTTCGTCGGCACGGTCGTCGCGATGTACGCACAGGCGCGCGGCATGGTCGAGTTCTGGTTCGCCTGGCTCCTGGTCGACCTGGTCGGCGTACCGCTGAACTTCGCCAACGGCTTCGCCTTCTCCGGCTTCGTCTACGTCATTTACGGCGCCCTCGTCCTGTGGGGCATGCGCGACTGGTGGCTGCGTACGCGGACACCCGCTCTGGAAGGAGCCACGGCATGACTGCCCAGCCCACCTGGCTGCACCGGGAAGACAGCACGGCCGAGGACCTGTCCCTCGACCCCGTCGAGCAGGCGATCCGCGACATCGCCGCCGGCCGCCCCGTCGTCGTCGTCGACGACGAGGACCGGGAGAACGAGGGCGACCTCGTCATCGCCGCCGAGAAGGCCACCCCCGAGATCGTCGCCTTCATGATGAGCGAGTGCCGCGGCCTGATCTGCGCACCCATGGAGAACGACGAGCTGGAACGGCTCGACCTGCCGCAGATGGTCGCCCACAACACCGAGTCGATGCGCACGGCGTTCACCGTCTCGGTCGACGCCTCCGCGGCGCACGGTGTCACCACCGGCATCTCCGCCGCCGACCGGGCAACCACGCTCCGGATGCTGGCGGGCGGCCGGGCCCGCCCCAGCGACTTCGTGCGCCCCGGCCACATCTTCCCGCTCCGGGCAAGGACCGGCGGGGTCCTGGTCCGCAACGGCCACACCGAGGCCGCCGTCGACCTGGCCCGGCTCGCCGGGCTCCGCCCCGCCGGAGCGATCGTCGAGATCGCGGGCGAGGACGGCGTCATGCTGCGTCTGCCGGAGCTGGTCCCGTTCGCCCGCAAGCACGGCCTCACGATCATCTCGATCGAGGACCTGATCGCGTACCGCCGCTCCGCCGAGCCGACCGTCCGCCGCGAGGCCGAGGTCCGGCTGCCGACGTCGTTCGGAGAGTTCACCGCGTACGGCTACCGCTCCACCGTCGACGGCGTCGAGCACGTCGCGCTCGTCCACGGCGACCTCGGTGACGGCGACGACATCCTCGTCCGGGTCCACTCCGAGTGCCTGACCGGCGACATCTTCCAGTCCCAGCGCTGCGACTGCGGCCCCCAGTTGCACGCCTCCATGCAGCGCATCACCGACGAGGGTCGCGGCGTCGTCGTCTATCTGCGCGGCCATGAGGGCCGGGGGATCGGCCTGCTCTCCAAGCTGCGCGCCTACGAACTCCAGGAGCGCGGCGTCGACACCCTCGACGCCAACCTGGAGCTCGGCCTGCCCGCCGACGCCCGGGACTACGCGGCAGGTGCCCAGATCCTCAAGGACCTCGGCGTCCACGGCGTCCGGCTGATGACGAACAACCCGGACAAGACCGCAGCGCTCCTGCGGCACGGCCTCGCGGTCACCGGACGCGAGCCGATGCCCGTCCAGGCCGGCGAGCACAACCTGCGGTACCTGCGCACCAAGCGGGACCGCATGGGACACGACCTGCCCTGGCTCGACACCGCCTCGGTGTCGACCTGCGGAAACCAGTAACGAGCACGGAAACGAGCGGTAGGAGAGACATGAGCGGCAAGGGCGCACCCGAACTGTCCGTACGCAACTGCGGTGACCTGCGAGTGGCGGTGATCGCCGCCCAGTGGCACGAGAAGGTCATGGACGGCCTCGTCGACGGCGCGCTGCGCGCCCTGCACGAGCTCGGCATCGACGAACCGACCCTGCTCCGGGTCCCCGGCAGCTTCGAGCTCCCGGTCGTCGCCAAGGTTCTGGCCGGCCGTGGCTACGACGCGATCGTCGCCCTCGGCGTGATCATCCGCGGCGGCACCCCCCACTTCGAGTACGTGTCCCACGGCGTCACCAACGGGCTCACCCAGGTCGCCGTGGACACGGGTGTCCCGGTCGGCTTCGGCGTACTGACCTGTGACACCGAGGAGCAGGCGCTCGACCGGGCCGGGCTCGAAGGTTCCCACGAGGACAAGGGGCACGAAGCAGTCACCGCGGCCGTCGCCACCGCCGCCACGCTGCGCACCGTCAGCGAGCCCTGGCGCTGAACGGGGGTGCCGGACCCCGTACGCTAAGGACCATCATGGCGAACAAAACCTTCGAAGAGCTCTTCGCCGAGCTGCAGCTCAAGGCCGCCAACGGCGACCCCTCCACCTCCCGCACCGCCGAGCTGGTGGACAAGGGCGTCCATGCCATCGGCAAGAAGGTCGTCGAGGAGGCCGCCGAAGTCTGGATGGCCGCCGAGCACGAGAGCAAGGACGCCGCCGCCGAGGAGATCTCCCAGCTGCTTTACCACGTCCAGGTGATGATGGTTGCCCGCGGAATCTCGCTCGACGACGTCTACGCCCACCTCTGAGCACAGTTCCGCACCCCGCACGTCACGTCCGTAGAAATCCCCTTCGCACAAAGGAAACCTGACCTCATGCTGCGCATCGCCGTCCCCAACAAGGGTTCTCTCTCCGGGCCTGCGATGGCGATGCTCCATGAGGCCGGTTACCAGCAGCGCAAGGAGTCCAAGGAGCTCGTCCTCGTCGACCCCGACAACGAGGTCGAGTTCTTCTACCTGCGCCCGCGCGACATCGCGATCTACGTCAGCTCCGGCCGTCTCGACATCGGCATCACCGGCCGCGATCTGCTGCTGGACTCCGGCGCGCAGTCCGAGGAGATCCTGCAGCTCGGCTTCGCCCGCTCCACCTTCCGCTACGCCACCAAGCCCGGCACGGCCGCCGGGCCGCAGGACTTCGACGGCATGACGATCGCCACCTCCTACGAGGGCATCGTGGCCAAGCACCTCGCCGACGTCGGCGTCACCGCCTCCGTCGTCCACCTCGACGGCGCGGTCGAGACCGCCATCGAGCTCGGCGTCGCCCAGGTCATCGCCGATGTGGTGGAGACCGGCACCAGCCTGCGCAACGCGGGACTCGAAGTGATCGGCGAGCCGATCATGAAGTCGGAAGCCGTCGTCATCCGCCGGACGGGTGCCGCCGAGGACGACCCCAAGGTGCAGCAGTTCCTCCGCCGCCTCCAAGGCGTCCTGGTCGCCCGCAGCTACGTGATGATGGACTACGACTGCCGCGTCGAGCACCTGGAGCGCGCCGTCGCCCTCACCCCGGGCCTGGAGTCGCCGACCATCTCCCCGCTGCACCACGAGGGCTGGGTCGCCGTCCGCTCCATGGTCGCCGCCAAGGAGGCCCAGCGGATCATGGACGACCTGTACGAGCTCGGCGCCCGCGCCATCCTCACCACGGCCATCCACGCCTGCCGCCTCTGACGGCCGGACCGCCAGCGATCACCCCCAAAAGACAGAAGAGCACCATGTCCACTCCCGCCCCCCGGCCCGAACTTCCCACCCTCCCGGTCACCTTCCGGCCGACCCGCACCCGGGTGGTCCTGCTGACCGTGGGAGCGGCGATGTTCGTCGTCATCACCGTCATCGCGATGAGCCTTGAGCAGCTCAGCCCGGGGGAGCGGCTCAGCTTCATCTTCACCGCGCTGCTCTTCTTCGCCGTCCTGGCGCTGCTCAGCCGCCCCAAGGTCGTCGCCGACGACCACGGGGTGACCGTGGTCAATCTCACCCGCACCCGGCGGCTGTCCTGGGCGGAGATCCTCCGCGTCAACCTGCGCGTCGGCGACCCGTGGGTCTTTCTCGACCTCAGCGACGGGACCAGCATGCCCGCCCTCGGCATCCAGCCCGGAATCGCCAAGGAACAGGCCATTCGCGACGCCCGTACGCTCCGCACACTCGCCGAGAACCACGGCACCTGTACGGAGAACGGCTGAGCCCCCTGCACCGCACGGCCACTTCTTGATTACTCTGGAGGGCGGTGGCGCCCTGTGCGCCCCGCCCCGCACCAGAGGCCCCAAGGCCGGCGGGGCTTTCCTGCGACCCAAGGAGTGACTCCCTCCATCAATGGACGGATCGTCCGGTAGTACCTGCGCCGCCCCTTCCCAGGAGGCGGCGGCATGACCATCCCCCTGCTGCTTCTGAGTGCAGCATTCCTTCTCATCCTCGCCAACGGATTCTTCGTGGCGGCCGAATTCGGGCTCGTCACGGTGGAGCGGCCGGACGCCGAGCGTGCCGCCGCCGAGGGCGACCGGCGGGCCCGTACCGTCGTCGACGCCCTGCGCGAGCTCTCCTTCCAGCTCTCCGGCACCCAGCTGGGCATCACCATCACCTCACTGGTCGTCGGCATGCTCGCCGAACCGGCCCTCGCCCAGCTGCTCGCCGGACCCCTCACCGCGACCGGCCTCCCCGACGGGGCGGTGCCCGGCGTCAGCGTGGTGATCGGGATGATCGTCGCCTCCGCAGTCCAGATGGTGATCGGCGAGCTCGTACCGAAGAACTGGGCGGTCTCCAGGCCGCTCCAGGTCGCCCGGTTCGTGGCCGGCCCCCAGCGCCGCTTCGCCGGTGCTCTGCGACCGGTGATCACGCTGCTGGACACCGTCGCCAACCGGCTGGTCCGCCTCCTGGGCGTCGAACCCACCGATGAGCTGGCCTCCGCCCGCACCCCCGGTGAACTGGTCTCCCTGGCCCGGCACTCCGCCGAGGCGGGCACCCTCGAACAGGACACCGCCGATCTCTTCGTACGGACCCTGTCGCTCGCCGGACTCACCGCGCAGCACGTCATGACCCCGCGCGTGAAGGTCAGCGCCCTGCAGTCGACCGCCACCGCGGCGGACGTCCTCAACCTCACCCGCGCCACCGGCCTCTCCCGATTCCCGGTCTACCGGGACCGGATCGACGAGGTCGTCGGCATGATCCACCTCAAGGACGCGCTCGCCGTGCCCGCCCAGGAACGCCTGCGCACCACCGCGGGCCGGATCGCCGTTCCGCCCCTCCTCGTACCCGAGACACTCCCGGTCGAACAGCTGCTCCAGCGCCTGCGCAAGGAGCAGCCGATCGCCGTCGTGGTCGACGAGTACGGTGGCACCGCCGGGGTCGTCACCCTGGAGGACATCATCGAGGAGCTGGTCGGCGAGGTCAGGGACGAGCACGACGCGGAAGGCGCCGACCGGCCCGAACTGGTCGCCGCCGCCCCCGAGGACGGCCGTCCCGCCTGGGACGCCGAAGGCAGCTGCCGGGTCCTCACCCTGCGCCGGATAGGCCTCGACGTACCGGAAGGACCGTACGAGACGGTGGCCGGACTGGTCGCCGATCTGCTCGGGCGGATCCCCGCCCCCGGCGACCGGGCCGAGCTGCCGGGCTGGCGGATCTCGGTCCGCCAGGTCGGTCACTACCGCGCGGAGCAGGTCCGCTTCGTACGTATCGCCGAAGTGGTCGAACCGGTCGACGAGCCCTCGGCCGCCCGTGGTGTCCTGGAGGCCGCCCGATGAGCGTCGTCCAGTTGCTCTTCGCCGGGCTCCTCGTCCTGGCGAACGGCTTCTTCGTCGGTGCCGAGTTCGCACTCGTCTCCGTACGCCGCAGCCAGATCGACCCCCTCGCGGCGGCCGGGTCCGGCAAGGCCCGCCAAGTGCTCTACGGCCTGGAGAACCTGCCGCAGATGATGGCCGCAGCCCAGTTCGGCATCACCGTCTGCTCCCTGACCCTCGGAGCCGTCGCCGAACCGACCGTCGCCCACCTGCTGGAGCCGGTCTTCCACGCGGTCCACATCCCCGAGGAGCTCATTCACCCGCTCGGCTACGTTCTGGCGCTCGTCCTCGTGGTCTTCCTCCACCTCGTCATCGGCGAAATGGTCCCGAAGAACCTGGCGATGGCAGCCCCGGAGAAGACCGCGCTGTGGCTCAGCCCGGCCCTGGTCGGCTTCGCCCGGTTGTGTCGCCCCGTCACCGCGGCGCTGGGCG
Organism: Streptomyces sp. NPDC048411; assembly: GCF_040704695.1. Taxonomy (NCBI): domain Bacteria; kingdom Bacillati; phylum Actinomycetota; class Actinomycetes; order Kitasatosporales; family Streptomycetaceae; genus Streptomyces; species Streptomyces sp. NPDC048411. The sequence goes on along the minus strand of NZ_JBEZKL010000062.1, from coordinate 897 downwards.
CCTGCGCCCGGCTGGTGCTCCAGCTCTTCCGCGTCGAACCCAAGGACGAGGTCGAGGCCGTCTTCACCAGCGAGCAGCTCAACCGGCTCGTCGAAGACTCCGGGCAGGCCGGACTGCTGGAACCGGAGGCGCAGGAGCGGCTGGAGGACGCCCTGGAGCTGGGCAGCAGGCCGGTCACCGATGTGCTCCTCGCCAGGGCAGCCCTGGTGACGGTGGACCCGTCGGTCACCGCGCGCAGGATCGAGGAGCTGACCGTACGGACCGGCTACTCGCGTTTCCCCGTCTGCGCGGAGGGCGGCGGCCCGTTCATGGGGTATCTGCACGTCAAGGACGTCCTCGACCTGGAGGACGGCGAACGGGCGGTCCCGCAGCACATCTGGCGCTCGATGGCGACACTGCGCGCGGAGCTGCCCCTGGACGATGCCCTGACGGTGATGCGTCGCGCCGCCACCCACCTGGCCCAGGTAGCCGATGCATCGGGCCGGATCCTCGGCCTGGTCGCGATGGAGGACGTCCTGGAAATGCTGGTCGGCGAGGTGCGCGACCCGGCGCACCGGGTCTCGATACCCCGCCGGACGGTGGACGTGGCGCCGGCAGCCCCGGTCCCGGACGAGCTGCAATCACTGGCAACCGCATCGGGCCCGTCGGCCCTCTCGAGCCTGTCCGGCGATTGAGAACGGTCGTGCCAGGTCTCCTCGCCGGACGGGCGCTCAGTGCAGCCCGTCCGGCGATCGAGGACAAACCGCCCACCGGGTGACGCCCGTCACGATGACACCGCCCACCCGGCCGGCAAGGTTACCGGAGCCGGCTGCCCGCGGGGGCGGCGGTGCTGCCGTCGGCCACGCGGTGGCCCGTATCCTGGTGACGGAGACATCGACGGGCACTGACTGGCAGGCC